>NZ_JBFTNR010000391.1:0-3983 GCF_056665995.1 Stenotrophomonas sp. 05L44_2 | reverse complement strand
GAACAGTTCCTCGATCGGGCGGCCCACCCGCACCAGTCCCGCCGGGAAGCGGAACAATTCCAGATAGCGCGAATTCCACGCGACCAGACGCTGTTCCTTGTCGATCACCACCACGCCCTGCGGCAGATGTTCGAGGCTGCGGCTCAAGCCAACGTCTGCATCGGTCGCGGCTTCCAGCAGGCCGTCCTGGGCGGTCCGCAGTTCCTGTGCATGCTGCTTGAGCAGGGTTTCCAGTTCACGCCGGCTGCGCTGGCGGTGCTTGGACAGGCGACGCCGTTGCTGCACGAACAGCACCAGGAAACCCAGCGCCAGCCAAGCGGCGGCGCCGGCCACTGCCGCGCCGCGGCCGGCGCTGGTGGCCGCGCTGGCGTCGTGCAGCAGGTGCAGGCTCCAGTCTTCGTCGGGCAGCGCCAGGGTCTGCCACAGCATCGCCTGCGGCAGTGCCGGGTCGAGCAGGCGCACCATGCGGCCGCCATCGGCCAGCACATCTTCGGTGCGCACGCGCAGCGGCTGCAGCGAGCGGTCGGCATACTGCCGCGCCGCGCGCATCTCGCGGCGTTCCTCCGTGCCGAGCGGACGCAGAAGGCGGTAGCGCCAGGCATCGCGGTTGGCCAGGAACACCACGTCGTGGTTGTCGCTGGTCAGCACCACGTCCGGGCTGTTCAACCATTCCTGTTCCAGTGCCGACAGCTCGATCTTGATCACGATCACGCCGATGCGCTGGCTGTCGGCATCGAGGATGGCCTCGGACATGAAGTAGCCGGGCACGCCGGTGGTCATGCCGATGCCGTAGAAGCGACCACGACCATGGGCCAGCGCCTGCTGGTAGTACGGACGGTAGCTGTAATCCTCGCCGACGTTGCTGGTCGGCTGGTCCCAGTTGCTGGCGGCCACGGCCACGCCATCGCGGCCGACCAGGGTCAGTGTCGAGGTGCGGGTAACCTGGTTGGCGCGCTGCAGTTTGAGGTTCAGGCGCTGCCGCTCGGCGGGCTGGGGCGGCACCTGCAGTGCATGCAGCAGGTCCGGGTCCAGCGCCATCACCTGCGGCAGGGTGCCGAACCGGTCGATGCGCTGTTGCAGGCCCTGGCCATACAGCTGCAGCTGCCGCTGCACCTGCGCGCTTTCGGTGCCCAGCGCGCGACGCCAGGCGTAGTGGCCTGCGGCGGCCGCGCACAGCACGGTGCCGGCCACCATCACCAGAATAGTCAGCAACTGCAGGCGGTGTCGGCTGAGCCAGTACATGGCGGCAGTCTACGCAGGGCCGGCGGGCGTGGCATGCACGCCCGCCGGGATCTGACGCGTGGAAGGGATCAGAAGTGCATCTGCGCGCGAAGTTCGAAGATCTCCGGGGTGCTGCGCACACCGCGACGGCTGGCGTCGACCTTCACGTAGTTGGCCTGGAACTTGAAGTGGCTGGTCAGGTACCAGTTCGCGCCCAGGGTCAGGTCGTGCTGGCGGYCACCGAGGATGCTGCCGTCGTCCAGGTCCAGGCGGCTGTAGCGGGCCACCAGTTCCACCGCACCGTAGTCGTGCGCCGGCTTGATGTTGGCAACGGCGCCGGCGTTGTACGGGCGTGATTCGCCGGTCAGCACCCAGCTGGCCATCGCGTACTGACCGTGGCCGGTGTAGTCGGGCTTGCCATCATTGCGGGTGACGGTGGCCTGCAGCGCTTCGGCCTGCAGCGAGAACGGACCGCGGATCCAGATGCCTTCCAGGCCGGTGCGGCGGATCTGGTCGGCGGTGACCAGCGCCCCCGAATCGACCAGGCGGATGTCGGTCAGGCCGGCTTCCGGACGGGCCCGCAGGCGCGCGCTGGCTTCGTGGTGCACGTCGCGGCCATCGTGGTAACCGCGCGGATTTTCCTGCGAATAGGCCAGGCCGAGGTGGATCACATCGCCCGGTGCCTTCACCGGCGTCCACACCGCACGCACCGCCTGGGTGGTGCCGGGGTTGTCGCCCTGCAGGTCCTTGCCGCCATAGGCGCCGGCCTGCAGCAGGTACTGCGGACGCTCCAGCACCCATTCCACGCCGGTGCGGCGGCCTGCGTAGAACGCCTGCACGGGCAGCGCGGTTTCCAGGAAGCTGCCGGCGCGCGAGGAGGTGTTGGCATCCAGGCCGACCGGGGTCTTCATGTAGCCGAAGCGGAAGCGGCCGACATCGCGGCCGAAGAACGCCTTGCTCTCGAAGCGCACGAACACGTCCAGCCAGGTATCGGCCTGGAAGTCGTAGTAGACCATCGCGTCGTACACACCCTTCTTTTTCAGGGTCGCGCCGAACTCCTTGCGACGCACCGCATCGTCATCCTCGATGCCGCTGGCGGACGAGAAGTCGTTGTAGTCGTAGGCGATGTTGGCGGTAGCGGCCAGCTCGGTGCCGTCGCCGAAGGCGTACTTGGTCGGCCAGTTGTCGAAATCCGCAGCGGATGCGAAGGCGGGGAGGGCGGCCAGGGAAAGGGCCAGCAAGGTGGGAATCGGGCGCATGGGTGGTGCGGCTCTCTCGGATTGCGTGTGGACAGGACAACAACGGCCGCGATGGCCGGAACTTTCGCAATGACGCGCCCGGCCGTTCAGGTCGGGCCACCGGCGTCCCCGCGATCAGGGGTGCGGCGCCAGTGTAGGCAGCGCAGCCACCTGAACCGGGGGGCTAGTACCAATAGGTTATCTGCGCTGGCGTGCCCGGCGCGTACAAAGGCGTCCATTGGTCGCACCCCTGCGCCTGCAGTCACGGGGCGTGCGGTCAGTTTCCACGGTAACGGTTCCCGTGCATTTCCGGGGCCGTACGTGCCTGAAAACGCCCCTTCCGGAGTCCGCCATGCACATCCCGACCGCTGCGCCGGTGCCCAGCAAGCCGTTGCCGCTCTACCGCCAACTGTATTTCCAGGTGATCGTGGCGATCGTCCTGGGTGCTGTCCTCGGCCACTACGAGCCGCTGATCGGCGAGAAGATGAAGCCGCTCGGCGATGCCTTCATCAACCTGGTGAAGATGATCATCGCCCCGGTGATCTTCCTGACCATCGTCACCGGCATCGCCGGCATGACCCACCTGCGCACGGTGGGCCGGGTGTTCGCCAAGGCGATGGCGTATTTCCTGTTCTTCTCCACGCTGGCGCTGATCGTCGGCATGATCGTGGCGCACGTGGTGCAGCCCGGCGCCGGCATGAACATCAACCCGGCCGAGCTGGACCAGACCGCGGTGCACAGCTATGTCGAGAAGTCGCACGACCTGACCCTGGTCGGCTTCCTGATGGACATCATCCCGAAGACGCTGATCAGCGCCTTCGTTGACGGCAACATCCTGCAGGTGCTGTTCGTGGCGGTGCTGTTCGGCATCGCGCTGGCCTCGGTGGGCGAGAAGGGCAAGCCGATCCAGAACTTCCTGGAAGCGCTGGTCGCGCCGGTGTTCAAGCTGGTGCACATCCTGATGAAGGCCGCGCCGATCGGTGCCTTCGGTGCCATCGCCTTCACCATCGGCAAGTACGGCGTCGGCTCGCTGGTCAACCTGGCCTGGCTGGTCGGCTCGTTCTACCTCACCGCGTTCCTGTTCGTTGCCGTGATCCTGGGCGTGGTCTGCCGCCTGTGTGGCTTCTCGGTGTTCAAGCTGGCCCGTTACCTGAAGGCCGAGCTGCTGCTGGTGCTGGGCACCTCGTCGTCGGAGTCGGCGCTGCCGTCGCTGATGGAGAAGATGGAACGTGCCGGCTGCAGCAAGTCGGTGGTCGGCCTGGTGGTSCCCACCGGKTACTCGTTCAACCTGGACGGCACCAACATCTACATGACSMTGGCCGCGYTGTTCATCGCSCAGGCCACCAACACCGAGCTGACCCTGGGCCACCAGATCGCGCTGCTGCTGGTGGCGATGCTCAGCTCCAAGGGCGCTGCCGGCGTCACCGGTGCCGGCTTCATCACCCTGGCCGCCACCCTGGCGGTGGTGCCGGAAGTGCCGGTGGCCGGCATGGCGCTGATCCTGGGCGTGGACCGCTTCATGAG
>NZ_JBFTNR010000390.1:0-4002 GCF_056665995.1 Stenotrophomonas sp. 05L44_2 | reverse complement strand
ATGCATGAATTAATCTCATGGCTGRCGCTGAAAAAACGCGCTGGTCGCCTTTGCCCACCCTTTCAATAATCGGGACAGCTTCCACGAGGATTCCGCATGCTTGCCCGTCGTCGATTCCTGCAGTTCAGTAGTGCCGCAGTCGCCTCCACCCTTGCGTTGCCGCTGCTGGCCCGGGCTGCCGCACCCGCCACCGTGCCCGCCACCGTGCCCGCCACACCGGTCGATGCCGCCATCGCCGCCGCCGCCGACTTCGCCGCACTGGAAAAGGCGTGCAGCGGTCGACTCGGCGTAACCCTGCTCGACAGTGCCGGTAGTCGTCGCCTCGGCCATCGCCAGGACGAACGCTTCCCGCTGTGCAGCACCTTCAAGAGCGTGCTGGCCGCCACGGTGCTCAAGCAGGCCGAGCGCGATGCGGCACTGCTGGACCGGCGCCTGCCGGTGCGGACCCAGGACCTCCTGGAGCACGCGCCGGTCACCCGCCGCCACGTCGGCAAGGACCTGACCGTGCGTGACCTGTGCCGGGCCACGTTGATCACCAGCGACAACACCGCCGCCAACCTGTTGTTCGCAGCGATCGGCGGGCCGCCGGCGGTGACCGCGTTCCTGCGCGCCACCGGCGACACGATCACCCGCAGCGATCGCCTGGAGCCGGAACTGAACAGCTTCGCCATCGATGATCCCCGCGACACCACTACGCCGGCGGCCATTGCATCGACGCTGCAGCGTCTGGTGCTGGGCAATGCACTCAGGCCTGCCTCACGCCAGCAGTTGGCCGACTGGCTGATCGACAACGAAACCGGCGATGCCTGCCTTCGTGCGGGCCTGGGCAAGCGCTGGCGGGTGGGCGACAAGACCGGCAGCAATGGCGAAGACGCCCGCAACGACATCGCCGTGTTGTGGCCGGTGCAGGGCGGTTCGCCCTGGGTCCTGACCGCCTATCTGCAGGCGGGCACGATCAGCTTCGAACAGCGCGCGGCGGTACTTGCGCAGGTCGGGCGGATTGCAGATGGGCTGATCCGCTGAAGGGCGCTCTGCCGAAAGGAGAGGACACTTTCAGCCGTGTCCGGCTTGCCCGATCCGGATCGAACCCGCATCCTGCGCGCGTTCGATCCACACGGAAGTCCCCCCGATGAGCCATGAACTGGTCTACCTGCTGCTGATCTTCGCGCTGCTGGTCATCCCGCGCGCGCTGCAGCGGTTCAGCCTGCCGGCGCCGCTGACCTGCCTGCTGTTCGGCATCATCGGCATGCTCTGGCTGGGCGACCAGGCGCACGACGCGGTCATCGCGCTGCTGGCCACGCTGGGCATCTCCTCACTGTTCCTGTTCGCCGGCCTGGAAGTTGACCTGCAGGCCTTGCGGCGCGGCATGTGGCCGCTGCTGGCGCATCTGCTGATCCGCAGTGCCACCCTGTTCGGCGTCGGCTGGCTGGCCTGGCGTTACGCCGGCCTGCCATGGCAGGCGGCCGGGTTGCTGGCACTTGCGCTGCTGACCCCCTCCACCGGTTTCATCATGGATTCGCTGTCGCGGCTGGGGCTGAGCGAGGACGAGCGGTTCTGGGTCACCAGCAAGGCCATCGCCGGCGAACTGCTGGCCCTGGCGGCGTTGTTCATCGTGCTGCAGGCTGGCGATCCCGGGCACATGGCGCTGTCCAGCCTGGCCCTGCTGGCGATGATGATCGGCCTGCCGCTGCTGTTCATCGCGCTTGGTCGCTGGGTCGCGCCGCATGCGCCGGGCTCGGAATTCTCACTGCTGGTGATGGTGGGCATGGTGGCGGCGTACATCACCTACCTGCTGGGCGTGTACTACCTGGTTGGCGCCTTCATTGCCGGCCTGGTCGCGCGCCTGCTGCACCAGCGAATGCCGCTGCTGGCCTCGCACGAAAACCTGCATGCGCTGCGTCTGTTCGCCTCGTTCYTCGTGCCGTTCTACTTCTTCAACGCCGGCACCAAGGTGCCCAGCGAAGCGCTGAGCTGGGAGGCGCTGGGGCTGGGCATCGTCATCACCCTGGTGGTGCTGCCCCTGCGCATCGCGGTGGTCTGGCTGCAGCGCCGCGTGATGTTCGGCGAGAGCTTCCGCAGCAGCCTGCGTGTGTCGCTGGCGCTGGCACCGACGCTGATCTTCACCCTGGTGCTGGCCGCGATCATGCGCGATCGCTTCCAGATTCCCGCGGTGCTGTTCGGCGCGCTGCTGCTGTATGCCGCCTTGACCACGCTGCTGCCCTCGCTGGTGTTCCGCACGCCGTTCGATGTCGATCCGGTCGAGCAGGAGCCGGCAGGGCAGGGCGAAGATGCGCCGGTGGCGGCGACGGACGTGGTTGCCGCCGCCCCTGCAGCCGAGCGCTGAGGTGGATCCAGGGAGTGCGGTTTGCGCCCATCGGCCATGGCCGTTAGGGTTGGGGCATGAAACCGATCGCCGCTGTTGCTTCCGCCTTCGCCCTGCTCGGCCTCGCCGCCTGCTCGCAGCCATCGCATACGGTCAACCACGATCTGTCGACCGCGCCGGCCGACGCCTTCATGGCCGCGGTCGCTGCCCATTGTGGCCAGGCGTACGAGGGCAAGGTGGTGGAAGACACGCCGGCCCCCACCGGTAAAGACCCCTTCGCCGGGCAGAAGCTGGTGATGCACGTGCGGGGCTGCGCCGACCCGGGCCATGAGCTGCGCATCCCGTTCCACGTCGGCGATGACCATTCGCGCACCTGGGTGTTGACCCGCACCGAGCACGGGCTGCGCCTGAAGCACGACCATCGCCACGCCGATGGCAGCCCCGATGCGATCACCCTGTACGGCGGTGACAGCAAGCCGCCGGGCACCGCCGAACGCCAGCAGTTCCCCGCCGATGGCGAATCGGTGGCGATGTTCCGCCGTGCCGACATGCTGGCTTCAACCCACAACACCTGGGCGATGGAGATCGAGCCGGACCAGCGGTTTGTCTATGAGCTGACGCGCCCGGAAGGGCGCCGTTTCCGGGTCGAGTTCGATCTCAGCAAGCCGGTCGCGCTACCGCCGGCGCCCTGGGGTGATGCAGCGGCGCCGGCACCCTGATCGGCCCCCTGGCATGCTGCCGCGGACAGCCCGGCGCTACCCCTCAACGCGTGCCGAAGCGCGCCCGGCAGCCGTTGCTGACCCACACGTTGCCGCGCGAGTAGCCCCAGGTCCGGCCTTCCTGGCAGGCGCTGCCGGACAGCTGCTGCTGCAGCACAGGCCGGCCCTGGCGTTCATCCCAGTTGCAGCTCTGCTGGCGGTTGTTGTTGCTGCTGCAGGTCACGGTGTAGTTGCTGTTGCCACCACCCCAGCCGCCGCCATTGCCCCCACCATTGCCGCCGCCCCAGCCACCGCGGGCCTCGGCGAACTCGGCGCGGCAGCCGCGGTTGACCCAGATCGCGCCGTTGCGCACGCCCCAGTTCTGGCCTTCCACGCACTGCGTGCCGGAGATCTGCCGGACCACGCGTGCGTTGCGCCAGCCCACCGGGCAGCTGCGTTCGCGGTTGTCCTGGCTTTCGCAGCGCACGGTGCCGCTGTTGCCGTTGCCGTTGCCACCACCCCAACCGCCGCCGTTGCCGCCACCCCAGCCGCCTCGGCCCTGGGTGAATTCGGCGCGGCAGCCGTTGTTGACCCAGATGCTGCCATTGCGGGTGCCCCAGGTTCGGCCTTCCACACAGGCCGAGCCGGACAGCTGGCGGACCAGCCGGGCATCGCGCCAGCCGGTGTTGCAGACGCGTTCGCGGTTGTTCTGGCTCTCGCAGCGGACCACCCCGTCCTGCGCGGCGGCAGGGGCGGAGTGCAGGGCGAGCGCGGTAAAGGTGCCAAGGATCACGGCCAGGCTGGCCAGGGACTGCGGTTTCATGGCGACATCCCCATACGGGAGTAGGTGCGCGACTATAAGGACGGGGGCGATCAAGCCCGCGTGACCGTCCGCATTTGCCCCGGCCGGGGCGTCGGCCGCAGAATAAGAGGCTTTCCGGCCCCCATCAGGCGCCGGCGTTCTCCAGCGGAGCTTTCCCC
>NZ_JBFTNR010000389.1:0-4008 GCF_056665995.1 Stenotrophomonas sp. 05L44_2 | reverse complement strand
ACAATGCTCTGCTGGACGTGGCACTGGCGCAGATCGCGCCGGCTGTTGCCGATGCCATCAACCGTTACGGTGCCGAGCGTGTGGCGGTGGTGCTGGGCACCAGCACCTCGGGCATCGGTGAATCCGAACAGGCGCTGCGTACCCGCGCCGAGCACGGCCATTGGCCCGAAGGCTTCGACTACGCACAGCAGGAAATGGGCACCGCCGCGCAGTTCGTGCGTGAGCGCAGCGGTGCGCTGGGCCCGGCCTGGACGCTGTCCACGGCCTGTTCGTCCAGCGCCAAGGCGTTGATGTCGGCCGCGCGCATGCTGCGCTCGGGCATCGTCGATGCGGTCATCGCTGGTGGTGCCGATTCCCTGTGCCGGTTCACCGTCGCCGGGTTCAGCGCGCTGGAATCGGTCTCCGCAGTGCGCTGCAATCCGTTCTCGCAGCATCGCTGCGGGATCAACATCGGCGAGGGCGCCGCGCTGTTCCTGCTGACCCGCGATGCAGGCCCGGTCAGCCTGGCGGGGTGGGGTGAGTCGGCCGACGCGCACCATATGTCGGCGCCGGACCCGCAGGGTCTGGGTGCCATCGATGCCCTGCAGCAGGCGTTGCAGCGTGCTGGCTGGGCACCTTCGGAAGTGGATTACGTGAACCTGCATGGCACCGCGACAGGCCACAACGACGCCATGGAAAGCCACGCCGTGGCGCAGGTGCTGGGCACCGCCGTGCCGGCCAGCTCGACCAAGCCACTGACCGGCCACACGCTGGGTGCGTCCGGTGCGATCGAAGCGGCGCTGTGCTGGATCCTGCTGGCCGAGAATCCGCAGCAGCAGCTGCCGCCGCACTGGTGGGACGGCGTGGCCGATCCGGCGCTGCCGGCGTTGCCGCTGGTAGCCCCGGCGACCTTCCTGCAGCAGCTGCCGCGGCGGGTGCTGAGCAATTCGTTCGCCTTCGGCGGCAGCAATGCCGTGCTGGCACTGGAGCGCCGATGAACATGCCGCTGTATGCCATCGAAGAGGTGGTGCCGCACCGCCAGGACATGTGCCTGCTGGACCGCATCCTGCGCTGGGACCAGGACGGCATCGAGGCGGAACTGGTGGTGCCCGAGGCCGGCCTGTTCATCGAAGACGGTGCGGTCCCGGCATGGGTCGGCATCGAATACATGGCCCAGGCCATCGCTGCCTGGGCCGGCTGCCGCGCACGCACGGCCGGCAACCCGCCGCAGCTGGGCTTCCTGCTTGGCAGCCGGCGCTATACCAGCACGCGCAGCAGTTTCCCCAGTGGCACCCGCCTGCAGGTACAGGCGCGTTGCGAGCTGTTGGGCGACAATGGATTAGGGATGTTCGCCTGCCGCATCCTGGCAGGCGAAGAAGAATGGGCGGTTGCCAACGTGTCGGTGTTCGAACCGGCCGACTCGATGGCCTATCTGGAGAGTGGACAGGCATGACAGGGAATCCAAGCGTGCTGGTGACCGGCGCGAGCCGGGGCATCGGCCGGGCCATTGCGCTGCGTATCGCGCGCGATGGCTTCGACGTGGTGGTGCATTGCCGCAGCCGTGTGGAAGAAGCACAGGCGGTGGCCGACGAGATCCAGGCGCTGGGCCGGCAGGCGCGCGTGCTGGCCTTCGACGTGGCCGACCGTGCTGCCGCGCGTGCTGCGCTGGAGGCTGACGTGGAGGCACATGGCGCCTATTACGGCGTGGTGTGCAATGCCGGCATCGCCCGTGACGGCGCGTTCCCGGCATTGTCCGAGGACGACTGGGACCAGGTGATCCACACCAACCTGGACGGTTTCTACAACGTGCTGCATCCGCTGATCATGCCGATGGTGCGGCGGCGCAAGCCGGGCCGCATCGTCACCCTGTCCTCGGTGTCCGGCGTGGCCGGCAACCGTGGCCAGGTCAATTACAGTGCGGCCAAGGCCGGCATCATCGGTGCCAGCAAGGCATTGGCGCTGGAACTGGCCAGCCGCCAGATCACCGTCAACTGCGTGGCCCCGGGCCTGATCGAGACCGACATGCTCAACGAAGAAGTGGTCGAACACGCATTGAAGCTGATCCCGGCCGGCCGCGTCGGCCGTCCCGAGGAAGTGGCGGCCACGGTCGCGTTCCTGCTGTCCGAGCCGGCCGGCTACATCACCCGCCAGGTGATCTCGGTCAACGGAGGGATGATCTGATGGCCGCCGATCGTCGCGTGGTGGTCACCGGTGCTGCCGCCATCAGTCCGCTCGGCCACGACTGGCCGACCATCCAGGCCCATCTGCGCAGCTGCCGCAATGCGGTGCGTTCGATGCCGGAATGGGATGTGTATGCGGGCCTGAACACCAAGCTTGCCGCGCCGGCGCAGGACTACGAGCTGCCGCCGAACTACAACCGCAAGACCACCCGCTCGATGGGCAAGGTGGCGATCATGTCGGTGCGCGCCACCGAGGTCGCCCTGCGTGAGGCGGGCCTGTTCGAGCACCCGGTGCTGCGCAGTGGCCGTACCGGCGTGGCCTATGGCTCGTCGTCGGGCAGCCACGAAGCCACCGGCGAATTCGGCCGCATGCTGCATGAGTTCACCACCGACGGCATCAGCGCCACCACCTACCTGAAGATGATGAGCCACACCGCGCCGGTCAACATCGGTGTGTTCTTCGGCTTGTCCGGGCGTGTCTACACCACTTCCAGCGCCTGTACGTCGGGCAGCCAGGGCGTGGGCGCCGGCTATGAAGCGATCCGCAGCGGCAAGCAGACGGTAATGGTGGCCGGTGGGGCCGAACAGCTCGACGCCACGGCTGCGGCGGTGTTCGACACCCTGTTTGCCACCAGCACGCGCAACGACGCACCGCACACCACCCCGCGTCCGTTCGATGCCGGCCGCGATGGCCTGGTGCTGGGCGAGGGCGCCKGCACGCTGRTSCTGGAGGATCTGGAACACGCGCAGGCACGCGGCGCGACCATCCTCGCCGAGATCGTCGGTTACGGCACCAACAGCGACGGCCAGCACGTCACCCAGCCCAGCGCCGATACCATGGCCCAGGCCATGCGCCTGGCGCTGGAAGACGCCGGTCTGCAGCCGGTGCAGATCGACTACGTGAACGCCCATGGCACCGCCACCGACCACGGCGACATCGCCGAGACCCAGGCCACCGCCCAGGTGTTCGGCAGCCGCGTGCCGATCAGCTCGTTGAAGAGCTACGTCGGCCACATGCTGGGCGGTTGCGGCGCGTTCGAAGCCTGGATGAGCATCGAGATGATGCGCGCCGGCTGGTTCGCGCCCACCCTGAACCTGGTCGAGGTGGACCCGCGTTGCGGCCAGCTCGACTTCATCACCGGGCAAGGCCGCGAGCTGCAGGCCGAGTACGTGATGAGCAACAACTTCGCCTTCGGCGGCATCAACACCTCGCTGGTGTTCCGCCGCTGGAGCGCGTGACCCCGCCGTACCCGCACCCCAACAAGGAGACGTTCCGATGCGCCGCACCCTGCTGATCGCCACTGCCACCGCGCTGCTGGCCCTGACTTCCACCGCTTCGGCGCGCGATACCCGCGTCGAACAGTCCCTGCGCGAGCTGATCAGTTCGCAGGCCGCCAAAGATGCCGGCATCGACGGCAGCGTGCGCTTCTACCTGGCCGGCCAGCCGGTCAGCGTGCAGCAGCGCCTGGGCGAGGACGTGACCAACAAGAAGACCAACGCCGCCAACAAGAGCGACGTCGAGGCCTGCAACTGGGTCGCGCTGTCGGCACTGCTGGCCCTGCAGGACGGTGCCAAGTCGCGCGGCGCCAATGCCGTGGTCGACATCGTCAGCTACTACAAGAAGAACGAGTTCAAGAGCGCGACCAACTACGAGTGCTGGGCCGGCACCTTCGTCGCCGGCGTGGCCCTGAAGGGCACCTACGCCAAGGTCAAGTAAGCGCTGCCGACCGGTGGCGCAGCCTGAACGGCGCCGCCACATTGCTGAACCTCAACGGGGAAACGCCGTCGATCGCGCCGCCATCGTCGCGTGACGGCTTTCCCCGGTGTCGGCTTTCCGACACAATCACGG
>NZ_JBFTNR010000388.1:0-4024 GCF_056665995.1 Stenotrophomonas sp. 05L44_2 | reverse complement strand
GCTTTTCGGTGGCCGAGATCACCGACCTGCTGGGCCTGTGGAACGACACCTCGCGGCACAGCGCCGACGTCAAGCGCCTGGCCGAGCAGCACATCGATGATCTGGAACAGCGCATCGAGAACATGCGGCAGATGGCCGATACGCTGAAATCACTGATCAGCTGCTGCGCCGGCGATGATCGTCCCGAGTGCCCGATCCTGCAGCGGCTGGGCGAAGGCGAGGAGGGCGCTGCGCCGGTGGCGGCGCCCACCGGGGCGGTACGCAGGCGCGCGCGCAGGACCTGAAGACGACATACGGAAAAGAAAATGCCCGCCCCGGCAGTTGCACGGGGCGGGCATCGTTCATGCAGTGGGTCAGGCGATCAGGCCGGGCGCGGCGGGAAACCCGCTTCGGTCAGCGCTGCAATGATCTGCGCTTCGCTGGCCGAGGTCTGCACCTGCACGCGGCGGCTGGGCGGGTCGGCCGACACCGTCGCCGCCGGGTCGACCAGCTCGATCGCCTTGGTCACGCTGCGCGCGCAGCCGCCGCAGGTCATGCCTTCCACATGGAATTCCATCTGTAGCTCCTTCGATGCACTTGGGGGTGGAGGCAGTGTGCACCTTGCAACGATGGCAGGGTCAAGCGCTCCCGCGGCGCAGGGCCCACGAAAAACGGCAGCCACCTGTACCAGCGCGGCTGCCGTGGAGGATCGTCCCCGCCCGCAGGCGGGGGTAATGCCTTAGAACTTCCAGTTCACGCCGAAGTACAGCTGGCGCCCGGCATACAGGTTGGACAGCAGGCGGGCCTGGCTGTCGTTGCCGATGTAGCTGCGCAGCTCGGACTTGGTGGCGTTCAGCACTGCTGCGGTGACGGTCCAGTCCGGCGTGAGGTTGTAGGCCACGTTCAGATCCAGCTGGCTGTACGGCTTGGTGTAGGTGGTCAGGCCGTTGTTGAGGCCGCCCACCACTTCGCCACGACGGTTGTACGAGGCACGGGCCAGGAACTTCTCGTTCTCGTAGAACACGGTGACGTTGGCCTGGTTCTTGGCGCTGCCGACCAGCGGTGACGAACCGATCTCTTCGCCATCAAGCACGATCGAGGCCAGGTTGGTGTCGTTGTAGGTGTAGTTGGCCTGCACGCCCAGACCGAAGGCGAAGGTGTACTGGCCATACAGCTCCACGCCCTGCGAGACGCCGTCACGGCCGTTGGCTTCGGTGCTGTACTTCTGCACCACCACCGTTTCACCACCGACGCTCATCTGCTGGTCGCGCACGACCGGCACGGTGAAGTTGTCCACGTTCTTGCGGAACAACGCCACGCCTGCAACCGAACCCGGCTTGAAGTACCACTCCAGGCCAAGGTCGAACTGCACCGCCTTGAACGGCTCCAGTGCCTTGTTGCTGCCCGAGCCGTACCAGCCGGGGGTGTCGGTGCCGCCAGCGACCCGACGATCATTGCTGTATTCCTGGCTGATGTACTGCAGGCCGCCCGGATAGGCGATGCTGGTGTAGCCCGGGCGCGCGATTACCTTCGACGCGGCACCGCGCAGCACCAGGTTGTCGGTGATGTCCCAGGCGATGTTGAAGCTCGGCAGGAAGTCCGTATAGGTCTTTTCCAGCGAGCTGAGGGTATAGACCTTGTCGCGCACCTGGTTGTCCGGCAGACGCACGAAGCCGCCCTGGCAACGCAGGTTCGGATCGGCAGCCGGGTCATCGCAGCTCATCGGCGCACCCGCGGCGTTGTCCACGAAGTAGTCGTTGAAGCGCTCGACCGAATCGCTGGACTGGGCGAACTGCTTGGTGCGCACCACGCGCACGCCGACGTTGCCGCGCACGCGATCAGTGCGGAAGTTGGCCTGGAAGTAACCCGAGTAGATCTTCTCGTTGACGTCGTAGACGAAGTCTTCCTCGGTACGGTTGTGCGAGCCACCGTAGGTCTGGTTGAGGTAGTCGATGTAGGCCGGGTAGTTGATGCCGGGGAACACGTTGGCATTGAAGCCACCGGCGATGTTGTTGATCGGGTTGGACAGGAAGAAGCCCGGCTGCGCATTGCCTGCGGTCGGATCGCAACCGGCCTGGTAACGATTGTTGTCATAGTCGACCGGGTCCAGGCCCTGGCAGACCCAGTAGGTGTTGCCGGTATTGCGGTGCACCTGGCCGTCGCGGTACTTGGCGCCGAACTGGATGGAATCCAGCCAGCCGGCTTCGAACATCTTGGTGACGTCGGCCTGGAAGTAGTTCTGCTTGACCTCGGTCTGCATCCACGACGAATCGGTGGAGCCGGTATCGACCTCGGCGATGCCGGCCATCAGCTGCTGCTGGATGTCCGGCGAGACGGTCAGCGACGGCGTGCCGGTCAGGTCCCACGCGGTGTATTGGTTGCCCGCCTGCCACTGGTCACCGACCTTGCGGCGGGGCTTGGCCGACATGCGGAAATTCATCGACGGGCCACCCTTGGACCAGGTGCGGCCGCCGGTGAAGCTGGCCTTCCACAGCGGGCTGATGTCCCAGTCGACGGTCAGATCGRCCGTCTGCGAAAGCGCCTTTTCCTTGCTGTAGCCACCGGTCAGCTGCGGGGTGGGGATGGTGCAGTCATCCGGACCCCAGCCACCCGGCGGCAGGCCAGCTGCGGCGGCCTGGTCTTCGCTGCAGTAATAGGTCTTGCCGGCAAGCTTTTCGTACTGCGCGCCGGTGACGATGCTGCCACTGGGATCGAAGCTCAGCCCGTTGAGCAGGCGCCCACCGGCCCAGTTGCCATCGCCGTTGTAGCGGGCCAGGTTCCACTCCGGCACCTTCAGCATGTTCTGGGTGTAGTCACCCTGCAGTTCGAAGCGGAAGTAGTTCGCGGTCAGGGTCAGGTTGTCGATCGGCTTGAACTGGAAAGTCAGCTGGCCGCCCTTGCGCTCGCGCTTCTCTTCCTTCACCGCGAAGTTCACCGAGGTCGGCATGAAGAATTCGCTGTAGTTCGTGCCGGTCTGGTTGTTGAAACCGGATTGGCCCCACCAGTAGTGGATGCCATCCTGTTCCAGCAGGTTGCCGTTGGCATCGCGCGCGGTGGTGTTGTTGCCGTACCACTGGTAGTCCTCTGTGCTGGTCTCCATGGTGCGGCTGGTGCGCTTCTGCTGGGTCACGCCGACCAGCACGCCGAAGCGCTCGTCCTTGCTGTGCCAGGAGTACAGCGCCGACACCTGCGGGTCGACGTCGTGGCTGGTATCGGACGACGTGCCTTCCAGGTTGACGTAGCCGGAGTTGGCTTCCATCTCCAGCGGGCGGCGCGTGTGCAGGATGACCGTGCCGCCGATGCCGCCTTCGTCGATGCGCGCTTCCGGCGACTTGAACAGCTCGGCGCTGGACAGCATGTTCGACGGCAGCAGGGTGTAGTTGAACGAGCGGGTAGCTTCGTTGTTGGTTTCCGACGAGGCGACGTAGTTGCCGTTCAACTGGGTCAGGGTCAGGTCGGGCGCGAGGCCGCGCACGCTGACCGACTTGCCTTCGCCACCGCTGCGGGTGATGACCACGCCGGGCACGCGCTGCAGCGCGTCGGCCACGTTCTTGTCGGGGAACTTGCCAACGTCCTCGGCGGTGATCACTTCGACCACGGCGTTGGCGTCGCGCTTCTGCTGCAGGCTCTTTTCGATCGCGTAGCGGTAGCCGGTGACCTGGACGCTGTCCAGGGTGGTGGCGTCCTGCGTGCCGGTCGTAGCTGACGCCTGCTGCGCGGAAGCGCCAAGCGGGGCGACGGCGGCGGCCAGGGCCAGCGCGATGGCCAGCGACAACGCGTCGTGGCCCTGCGTACGTGTTGAATGCTTCATTGCCATCTCTCCCTCTCTCCTGGATTGATCCGGTGACTGACTGACGCGGAAACTTGAATCGATCTAATTCGTGATGCCGATCTTGCCTTCGCCCTGCAGATGCAACGAGCGCCTGGCAGATGGCCTGACACGTCCTGTCCTGCTCCCCAACTCCCGGGCCATCGCGATGTCGTCTTGGATCGATCTAAGCGATGGGCGGGGCGATTTTTAGCACGGCCAACGCGCCGACGCATG
>NZ_JBFTNR010000387.1:0-4038 GCF_056665995.1 Stenotrophomonas sp. 05L44_2 | reverse complement strand
ATGCGCAATGGCACCCTCCTTTACGCCCAGTCCGGCGGCGTCACCGCCGTCATCAACGCCACTGCCGCGGCGGTGATCGAACAGGCCCGCGCCAAGGGAATCAAGGTCCTGGCTGCGCGCAACGGCATCCTAGGCGCCCTGCGCGAGGAGCTGATCGACACCAGCAAGGAGAGTGCTGCGGCCATCCGCGCCCTGGCCCACACCCCCGGCGGCGCGTTCGGCTCGTGCCGGGTCAAGCTGAAATCGCTGGAGGCCGACCGTGCCCGTTACGACCGCCTGCTGGAGGTCCTGCGCGCCCATGACGTGCGCTGGTTCCTCTACAACGGCGGCAACGACTCGGCCGACACCGCACTGAAGGTGTCGCAGCTGGCAAAAAGCTCCGGCTACGACCTGACCTGCATCGGCGTGCCCAAGACCATCGACAACGATCTGGCGGTGACCGACACCTGCCCCGGCTTCGGCTCGGCGGCCAAGTACACGGCCGTGTCCGTGCGCGAAGCGGCGTTGGACGTGGCCGCGATGGCCGAGACCTCCACCCGCGTCTTCATCTACGAGGCGATGGGCCGCCACGCCGGCTGGCTGGCCGCGGCCGCCGGCCTGGCCGGCACCGGCGAGGACGACGCCCCGCACATCATCCTGCTGCCCGAGCGCGCCTATGACGAGGCCGCGTTCCTGGCCAAGGTCAAGGCCGTGGTCGCGCGCGTGGGCTACTGCGTGGTGGTGGCGTCGGAAGGCATCGCCACCGCCGATGGCCGCTTCGTCGCCGACGCCGGCGGCGGCAAGGACTCCTTCGGCCATTCGCAGCTGGGCGGCGTGGCCGCGCATCTGGCCGGGCGGGTCAAGGACCAGTTGGAGCTGAAGGTGCACTGGGCCCTGCCCGACTACCTGCAGCGCTCAGCCCGCCACCTGGCCAGCAAAACCGACTGGGAACAGGCCCAGGCGGTCGGCAAGGCCGCGGTGCAGCTGGCGCTGAAGGGCCAGAACGGGGTGATGCCGGTGATCGTGCGCAGCAGCGATGCACCGTATCGCTGGAAGATCGAAGCCGCACCGCTGTCGAAGATTGCCAACCACGAGAAGAAGATGCCGGCCAGCTTCATCCGTCGCGATGGATTCGGCATCACGGCCAAGGCGCGCGCCTACCTGCAGCCGTTGATCAAGGGCGAAGCACCGTTGCCCTACGGTAGCGATGGCCTGCCCAAGTACGTGACGCTGAAGAACGTGGCGGTGAAGCAGAAGCTGCCTGCGTTCGAAGGCTGACCCCCTCCGYCCCCTTTTTGCGAGGAATGCCATGGCGTTGCGTGTTGTTCGACTTGGCTCWSCGCGYGCGCCCGGTGAAGGCCTGCGCATCGGCACYGTGCGGCGCCCGCCGCGCGGTGTGCCGCGCAGCGAATTTGCCCGGCAGGACTGGTACGACGTGTGGTTCCCGACGCTGTCCCCCAGCGCGGAGCTGGTGAAACAGGCGCATGAGGCGAAGAGCGCCGCCGACTGGACGGCGTTCTTCCGTCACTACAACGCCGAAATGAAGGCGCCCGATGCAGCGCATGCGCTGGACCTGCTCGCAGCGCTGTCGCAGCACAGCGATATCGCGGTGGGCTGCTATTGCGAGGACGAGGCGCATTGCCACCGGTCGGCGCTGCGCGATCTTCTGGTGGCGCGTGGGGCGAGGCTTGCGGAGTGATCGCGGGGTTGCCGGCCAGCGGCCGGCACTACCCAGGTCTTACACCCAGTAGATCCACGCCATGCGTGGATGCTCGGCCTCAATTGCAGGCTTTGCCCAGGTCTCCCTCCCAGTAGATCCACGCCATGCGTGGATGCCTGGCCTCAATTGCAGGCTTTGCCCAGGTCTCCCATCCAGTAGATCCACGCCATGCGTGGATGCTTGGCCTCAATTGCAGGCTTTGCCCAGGTCTCCCTCCCAGTAGATCCACGCCATGCGTGGATGCCCGGCCTCAATTGCAGGCTTTGCCTGCCATCTGCAGCTGCGCGGCGAACATCGTCACCTGCGGGATCTTGCCGGCAGCGGCCTGCTTCTTGGCTTCCTCCAGATAGATGCGCGACTGTCCCTGCCCATCCAGCGCCTGGGCGTTGTTCACCGGCAGACGCCACACGCGCACCACCGCCTGCTGCGCCGGGCAGGCGGCATTCGGAACACGGATCACATCATTGAGTTTCCAGCCCTTGTCCGCACTCGGTTGCGCCTTGCTGTAGTCGACAAAGCGGGCACGCGGCTGGCACTGCTCGCTGGTGCGCACCGCCGAGAAACGATAGGGCTCCGCCGCCTGGCCAGTGAACGCGCCTTCCAGGCGGGCACAGGCTTCGGGAATCTGCCGCAGCGTGTGCACCGCGCCGACCGCTTGTGGTGCACCCACCGCTCGCTGCAGTTCCGGTGCTTCCGCCGCGAAGGCAGGCAGGGCCGGGGCCAGAACGGCAAGCATCAACAGGGACAGGCGCATGGGGATTCTCCGACGGGACTGCGCGCAGGCTTGCAGAGGTTGGCTTAACGGGGTGCAAAGGTGGCGATGGGGACGACGGATATCGCGTCGTTGCAGCAACCGCTGCGCTCGACGGGCGCGGCCTGGCGCTACCATCCGGGCGCGGGTG
This sequence comes from Stenotrophomonas sp. 05L44_2, assembly GCF_056665995.1. Classification (NCBI taxonomy): domain Bacteria; kingdom Pseudomonadati; phylum Pseudomonadota; class Gammaproteobacteria; order Lysobacterales; family Lysobacteraceae; genus Stenotrophomonas; species Stenotrophomonas sp. 05L44_2. Next base: position 1,437 of record NZ_JBFTNR010000387.1, on the reverse strand, counting down.
CACGCATACTGCGGACACCAGGGAATGCTGAACACCGCCATACGTCGGACGACCACCAAGGTCGGTACGGGTTGGTTCCAGGCTGCAGCCCGTCGTCCCCCTCGTGGTGCCGTTCATCGCCACTGGATGCTTGTCCATCCATTCTGCGGAGGGGTCTAATGCTGGAACGTCACGGGCTGTCATTGGCGCTGGGCTGCGCCATTCTCGCGATCCTGTACGGAATCGTCTCGRCGCGCTGGATCCTGCGCCAACCCACCGGCAATGAACGCATGGTCGCCATCGCCACGGCCATCCAGGAAGGCGCGCGCGCCTACCTCAACCGCCAGTACCTGACCATCGGCATCGCCGGCGTGGTGCTGTTCGTGCTGGTCGGCATCTTCCTGAGCTGGTACACCGCGGTCGGCTTCGCAGTCGGTGCGGTGCTGTCCGGTGCAGCGGGCTACATCGGCATGAACGTGTCGGTGCGCGCCAACGTACGCACCGCAGAGGCGGCGCGCCACGGCATCAGCGCGGCAATGGACGTGGCCTTCCGCGGCGGTGCGATCACCGGCATGCTGGTGGTCGGCCTGGGCCTGCTCGGCGTGGCCGGCTACTACGCGTTGCTGCTGCGCATGGGCCTGCCGATGGAACAGGCACTGCATGCACTGGTCGGCCTGGCCTTCGGCTCATCGCTGATCTCGATCTTCGCGCGCCTGGGCGGCGGCATCTTCACCAAGGGGGCCGATGTCGGCGCCGATCTGGTCGGCAAGGTCGAAGCAGGCATTCCCGAGGACGACCCGCGCAACCCGGCGGTGATCGCCGACAACGTSGGCGACAACGTGGGCGACTGCGCCGGCATGGCCGCCGACCTGTTTGAAACCTATGCGGTCACCGTAATCGCCACCATGCTGCTGGGCAGCCTGATGCTGGCCGAGGCCGGCGCCAATGCGGTGCTGTATCCGCTGGTGCTGGGCGGTGTTTCGATCATCGCTTCGATCATCGGCGCGCTGTTTGTGAAGGTGAAGCCCGGTGGCTCGATCATGGGCGCGCTGTACAAGGGCGTGATTGTCTCCGGTGTGCTGGCAGCGATCGCGTTCTATCCGATCACCACAGGACTGATGGCGGACAACGTGTACGGGCCGATGGCGCTGTATGGCTGTGCGCTGATCGGCCTGGTATTGACCGGCCTGATCGTGTGGATCACCGAGTACTACACCGGTACTCAGTACAAGCCGGTGCAGCATGTGGCACAGGCCTCGACCACCGGCCATGGCACCAACATCATCGCCGGCCTCGGCATCTCGATGAAGTCCACCGCCTTGTCGTACTGCGGCTTGGCGGTGCCCTGCATGATGCCGGGAATCTCGCGGAACTGCCGCCGCACTTCCTCCACGACCGCGCCGGCCGCGCGACCGACCGCTTCCATCGCCATCGCACCGAACAGGTACGGAATCAGGC
>NZ_JBFTNR010000386.1:0-4046 GCF_056665995.1 Stenotrophomonas sp. 05L44_2 | reverse complement strand
CGCCACCATCGCGCGAACACAGGAATGCGGCCAGATCCAGCAGCAGGCGCCGCAGCGGGAACAGCAGGGCCTGGCTGGATTCGATCTCGTATTCGAATTCGATGCGCGCATCGAACCGGTCCGGCGGCTGGTAATAGCGCAGCGGCGCGTTGCCCAAACCGCGCACGGCATCCAGCTGCTGCAGTACCTCGGGGGCGAAGCGGCGGGCCAGGCTTTCGCGCGGCAGGTCGAAGGCCGCCCCCAGCGTGCGCAGGCCGGAGCGTGCCAGCACGGTCACTGCATCAACGGGCAGGCCACTACGCGCCAGTGGCAGCTGTGCCAGTGCGGCGGGCAGCTGCTGCGCATCGATGCCAAGGCCATCGTGCACATTGGCCAGCACGCGCGCGGCATGCGGGTTGGGGGCAGCGACCAGGCGATGGCGGAAGCCCAGGTCGTGCAGGCCGTTGCGCAGGCGTTGTTCGATCGTYAGCCAATCGCCGAACAGGGCACGGCTGGCACCGATCTCCAGCACCAGCGCATGCGGAAAATCGAGGCTGACCAGCGAGCTGGTGGCATACAGCCAGCTGGCCAGCAACTGCCGGGTGTGCTGTTCGGCGCTGGGATCGTAGTCATGCAGCTGCAGGTCCTGCACCAGCACCTGCGCGGCCGACAGCAGCATGCCCGGGCGCAGCCCCGCTGCCCGCGCGGCAGGGCTGACCGCACGCAGCACACGACGCTGCGCCGGCCCCTGCAGCAGTACCAGTGGCCGCTGTGGATCGGGCTGCAGGCGCAGCACGCTGTCCAGCGCCAGCTGCGGCAACAACAGGCAGGCCCAGTGCATGGCGCGGCCTCAGTGGGCGATGGCCAGCGGCAACGGCTGCGCCGGTGGCAGCCCGCCGCGGCACTTCAGCACCCGCACCTGGCCATGGTCGAGCTGCAGGCGCAGGMTGGCCGGGGAGGGGTTGCGGGCGGCGCGGGCCTCGCGGAACACGAAACCCAGGCACTGGCCGCTGTCGGCGGCAACCTGCAGGCGGCGCAGGGCACGATCGTCGGCCTGCTGCGGCCAGCACAGCACGGCGGCGCAGGCGGCAGAGCGCAGGCACTGCTCGGCCGCCCACAGCGCCTGCTTCGGTGCGGCGTGGATGATCTGCAGCTGGGCCAGGTCGAGCCCGGCGGCGGCCCATGCCGGGGCGTGCGGGCGATAGGGTGGGGCGACCAGCACGATCGGTCGTGGTTGCTGGCTCAGCTTTGCCAGCGCCGGCCAGATCAGGGCCAGTTCACCGACCCCGGGTGCTGCCTGCAGTACTTCGCACAGCCCGCTGGCTGGCCAGCCACCGCCGGGCAGGCGCGCGTCCAGCGCCGGGTGGCCACTGGCCAGATGGTCGCTGGCCTGCCCCTGGCGTGCCGGCCCGCGCCAGACCTGGCGGCCGTCCAGCAGGCGGTCGAGGGCGACGACGGCGCCCATCAGCCGGTCCTCCGGGGGAGGCGCCGGGCTGGCGGGAAGCGGCAGAAGTGGGCGGAAACGGCAGGCATGGAGCGAGTATCGACAGGCCGATATCAGGGGCTGAGACCGGACATGCTACTCGGCTTGTGAGTAATATTACTAATGAAATCGGAGGGCGGGGTTTCAGCTTGCTGAAGGAGGTAAAGCATCCACGCAGGGCGTGGATCTACTGGGGAACGGGGGCCTGGATGCGGGAAAAGCGGTGCCGGCCAAGGTCGGCACCGCCCACCCTGGCCCGGCTATCGGGTCACGGGCGGACCGGCAGGGCCACCGGGCGCAGCGGCGCGGCGTCGCCGCCGCGGATCTTCAGCGGGCCACCGATGAAGGCGAACTCATAGACCTTGTCGCGCGCCAGTTCATCCAGCGCCACCAGCTCGATGATCGGCGCGCCCTGCTGCGCCAGCAGGTAGGTGTGCAGCGGCACGTAGTCGTCGGACACTTCGGAAGGGAAGGTCTCGAAGCTGAGGTTGTCGGCGCCGACGATCATCGCGCCGCTGTCCTCCACCAGGAAACGCGCCGCATCCATGCCCATGCCCGGCGGGTTGGCCATGTAGGCCTTGGGCTGTTCGAACAGGCGCATGCGACCGGTGCGGATCAGTACGATGTCGCCCTGCTGCAGCTGCACGTGCTGGCGCGCCAGCGCATCCTTCAGGTCCTGGCGGGTGACGCGGTAGCTGTCCGGCAGCATGTCCATGCCCTTGGCGCCGGCCACGTCGATCAGTACGCCACGGGCGATCAGCGGCGGGAATTTCTCGATGCCGGTGACGTTCCAGCCGCGGTCGCCGAGGTGCTTGTCGGCCTCGAAGCCATTCCAGATCTTTCCATGGATGCCGAAGTGGTTCAGCGCATCGATGTGGGTGCCGGTGTGGCTGTACATCGAGAACGCGGTGCCGGTGTAGCTGCGGGTGAGGTTCATCGTCTCGCCTACGCCCATCGGGTCGTCCATCACCGTGCCGCGCGGGGTGTGGGTCATCCAGAACTGGTAGTGCGGGTCGCCGGCATCCTGCCAGCTGGGCATGCCGACGTAGTACTCGGTGGCCAGATCGTAGGCTTTGCCGCCGCTGACCCGCGACAGGATCGCTGCGCGTGAGGCCTCGGTGATCAGGTTGAGGCGGCCGATCTCGTCCTTCGGCCCCCAGGGGCTGGTGCCGACCTGCTGGCCGGAGGGAACGCGTTCGTRCGCGGACACGGCGGTGGAAGCCGCGGCGCCGGCCAACAGCAGGGCCAGGGCGGTGCCCAGGGTACGTGGGGTCATGGGAATCTCCTTGAAGGTGGGGAACGGTGCGGCTCAGGCCGCGACCAGCGGCGCCAGGGCCTGGCGCAGTTGCGGCAGCGGCAGGGTCTGCAGGCGCAGGCCGTTGCCGGTGATGACGGTGGGGATGGAGCGGATGCCGAGTGCGGCAGCTTCAGCGCGGTCGGCCTGCACGCGCTGGCGCACCTCATCGCTGCGCATCCGGTCGGCGAAGACGCCACGCCGATGCCCCAGCTGTTCGGCGATGTCCAGCAGCACCTCGACGTCACCGATGTTTCGGTGCTGGTGCAGGTGCGCCCACTGCACGGCATCGAACATCGCGCCGTGTGCGGCGTTGCCGCCGAGCATGCCGGCGGCCTGGCAGGCCAGTGCACCCAGCCAACCGGAAGGGTATTCGAAGTCCTGTGCCCGCATGCCGTCGATATCGATGCGCGCGCTGTCGTCATGCGCGGCGCAGTCGGCCCAGTGGCGCAGGATGATGGCCTTGGCGCGCGGCATCGAGCCGAATACCTCGATCATCTGTTCGCGCGAGTCCTGCAGCACGAAGCTGCGGTGGTGGACCTGGATGCCGAGTTCGACCGAGACCTGCTGCAGGCGCGGGGCCAGCACGAAGCACCAGCCGCAGACCACGTCATGAAAGAAATCGACCACCGGTGCAGTGGTGGTCAGCGAAGGAGAGGCGATCATCGGCCTGCCGTCCGTGAGAGGGGAGGCGGCAGAGTAGGCAGTGGCGCCGGGCCGAAACAGCACGCGGCGGGCAGCTCAGTTTTCGCTGGCGGTTACGAATCCAGCCCGGCGCAGGCGGGCAGTTCGGCGTGCAGGAAATCGATGAAGGCGCGTACCTTCGGTTGCAGGTGGCGCGCGGTGGGGTAGACCGCGTAGACGAACCGCGGCGGATAGCGATGGTTGGGCAGCACCTGCTGCAGTTCGCCGCTGGCCAGTGCCGGTKCGGCCAGGAACGAGGGCAGCGCACCGATACCGAGGCCGGCGACCAGCAGGTCACGCAGCAGCAGACTGTTGTTGGCGGTGACCCGTGTCGGCAGGGTCACCGTGACCTGGCCATCGGGGCCGAGCAGCGGCCAGCTGCCGGGTGAATCGGACAGGCTGTAGCCAAGCACGCTGTGCGCCTGCAGTTMTTCCACCACCTGCGGTGCCGGATGGTGCTGCAGATAGGACGGTGCCGCGCACAGCACCTGCTGCAGCGAAGCCAGGCGGCGTGCGACCAGCCGCGAATCTTCCAGTTCGGCGCGGATGCGCAGGGATACATCGAACCCTTCGCCAACCGCATCAAGCAGACGGTCTTCCATCACC
>NZ_JBFTNR010000385.1:0-4047 GCF_056665995.1 Stenotrophomonas sp. 05L44_2 | reverse complement strand
GAGTAACGGTGAGGCCGATGCCGAAGGGCTTGTAGGTAACCGTGGTCGTGCCGAGCCCCTGCGGCTCCAGGATCGGCAGTTCGCCACCGGCCAGGAAGCTGGCACTCTGCCCGGACAGCGCGACGAGAGTGGGCTCGGCCAGCACGCGCGCCATGCCGTTGGCCTGCAGCAGGTCGACATCGGCGTTCCACAGGCCCTTGGTCGAACCGAACACCAGCCTGAACGCCGAGGAGATCGGTGACTCGCTTTCGTTGCTCGACTCACCTTCCTTCATGCCAGGCAGGATGCCGGTGTTGCCTGGCAGCTGCCCGCCCGGCCGCGCGAATCCATAGGCGAAACCACCGTTGCGGTTCTGGAAGTTGATGCCGATCTGCTTCAGCGCGGTCTTGTTGAACTCGACCACCTTCACCTCGACCTGCACCACGCCTCCGCTGCTGATGGTGGAGGCATCGGCCAGGCTGCCGTCCTTGCCGAGCGCCATCACCGCGGTCTTCTGCTCCTGCATGTGCGCCAGCACGCTGTCGCTGCTTCCCTGCAGCAGCCCCTGCTGGTCCTGCTGGGTGAACACCAGTCCGCTGGAGCCGGCATCGGCGGCGCCCTGCACGGCACTCTGCACCCGCACCTGCACGCGCTGCGGTTCGCTCTGCTTGCGATGCCAGAGCAGCAGGGTGGTGGTGCCGGGGGCCTTGCCTACCAGCAGCGCCTGGCGTGCGCCGCGCAGCATCACGATGTCAGCTACGCCGGGGTCGGCGATGGCAACCCGTTCCAGGTCGGCCGGCAGCGTCCATGGCCGCTGTTCGCGGGTCTGCAGCAACAGATCGTCGGCAGCCACGCTCGCACCCGGTGCCAGCAGCACCAGCAGCAGGGCCAGCCAGCGCTGGCGGACAGTGGGGCGTAGGCGGTGGCGACGTTCAGTCATGTGCGCTCTCGGCAAGGGTCAAAGGGAGCCGCGGGGGGCAGCAGTGTCGCCGCGGATGATTTCGATGCCCGCCGGTCGCGGCGTCGAGCGACGCTGCACCGGTGCACGCGCCGGCGTTTCGTGGACGCTGCGCTGCACGCTGCTGCCGCGGCCAGCCAGCGCATCGCCATCCAGGCCGGCGTAGGCGTTGTTCTCCGGTCGCTGCAGGGCCTGCTGCTGCTCGTTGTCCAGGCCGCGCACCGGGTCCAGCACGCCGCGCGCCTGTGGGAACAGCGCCACATCCGGCAGGCCGGTATCGGCGGGATTGCGCAGGGCGAGGAACAGCTTGCCCTGCTGTGCGCCGAGCAGCAGGCGGTTGGCGTCGGCCACCGGCACCGCCAGCACCGCGGTGCGCGCCGGCTGCGTGGCATCGCTACCGTTTGCGTTGCTGGGGGCGCTGCTGGAACCGCTGGTGATATCGGCTGCACGTGAGTCGTTGCCTGCCGTGGCCGGGGCCTGGCCCTGGCTGCTCGTCGGGGCTGCCGCGATGTCCTGCTGTCCGTAGCTGAGCACGCGCAGGCGTGACAGCAGCAACCGCGTCTGTGCGATGTCCTGCTGGCCGTTGTAGCTGGTAGCGGCGCTGCGCAGGTTGAGGAAGACGTCGACGAAATCACCGGGCAGGATGCGGTTGCCTGCCGCGACCAGCTCATCGACCGGCACCGCCAATGCCCGTTCACCCGGCCGCAGCTGCAGCGAGAAGCCCTGTGCCAGCAGGCTGGCAGCAATCGCGCTGCCTTCGCTGATGTCCTGCACCGGCACCTTGCCGACCACCGCTGCCAGGTCGGCAACGGCCCCCGGCACTTCCGCGGTGCGTTGTGTCAGCCGCACGCCATTGGCGCTGATCGGCTCGCCGGCGGGTAGCCGCGCGGTGGCTTCAACGACACTGAAGGTCTGCGCATCGGCCTTCACGATCGTGCTCGGGTTGTCCRCCGAGGCCGCAGGCTTCCGCCCGATCACAAAGGCGACCACGGCCAGCAGCACGGCGAGCGCGATCAGCGCGATGGCGGCGATGCGGGTCAACTTGAGCATGAAAATCGTCTCCTGTACCGATCGTCAGTTGCTGCCGAGGTCCAGCTGGGCGACCGCGACGCTGCGGATGGGGGCCTGCATCACCCAGCCATAGAGCGTGGCGGTGCCGGGCAGGAAGGGATGGGACGCATAGTCGTAGCTCACCGTCACGGTCATGCATTGCACYGTCGCCAGGCCGGCGCAGGGCGCCTGCGGCGAGACCACGATRGCGCCGGTGCCGCCRCCGCTGCAGTCCGGGTTCTGCCCGGAAAACTGCARCAGCCATTGCATGGAGCGGCGGGCCGCCAGGCAGGCGGCGGTGCGCCGCTCGCCGGCGTTGCCAAAGCGCAGCGAAGCACGCGCGCCCTCGGCCGAGGCCGTCGCCAGCGTCTGCTGCGCGGCCATGATCAGCACGCCGGAAAAGGTGAGCAGCAGCAGCGGCACCAGGCCGAGCAGCAGCATCAACGCGAATTCGATGCTGGCCACGCCGCGTTGGCGTTGGCGCGCGAACGCTTTCATGCGACGCCTCCATAGGTGGTTGCCAACACCCAGCCAATCGCCGCGAAGGCCAGGTAGGCTGCGTAGGGAATGCCCTGTCGCCCCTCGCGCGCGGCATGCAGTTCGCGCAGAGCAGCGTGGCCATTCAAGTGCGTGCTGGCGCGGTTTACCTGCATCTGCAGGCGCAGCGGCAGGTGACCGGCCAGCTGCCGACCGGCCAGCACCAGCACGGCGTGGGCGCCTGCGGCCAGGCTGGCCAGCACCCAAACCGGCAGCAATGCCTTCCAGCCCAGCAGCAGGCCAAGCACGGCGAAGAACTTCACATCGCCGGCGCCCATCCAGCGCACCGCATAGAACGGCAGCAATGCCAGCAGGCCAACGACTGCGCCCAGCAGGTGTGGCGCCCAGGCCGTGCGCGTTGCATTGAACTGGCCGGCGATGATCAGGGGCACGGCGATCGCGCACGCGGCCAGCAGCCAGGTGTTGGGCACGCGGCGGGCATACAGATCGCTGATCGCAATCCGCAGGCACACTCCCATGGCCAGCAATCCCAGCAGTGTCATCGCACACCCTCGTTGTCCGTCACTGGACAGTTGCAGAACCCCTCATCGACCACCGCGGCCGCCATCGAAGCGACCGCAGGTGCTGCACCCTGCGCGCTGGCTAGGTGGTGGTGGCGTCGGTGGCAATGGCCTGCAGGCGGGTGAACAACGTGGTGAAGAACGCGGTGATCTGGGTTCTGCCCACCACGATCAGGATGCCGGCGATCACGGCGGCCAGCAGCCCGTATTCGAGCGCGGTCACGCCATCTTCTTCTTTCAGGAACTTGCGGATCGATGCGTTCATGACGGTTGTCTCCCTCTACCTGTCAGTTGCTGCAGGACACCTGCATGGCCGGTGGCCCGGCTCCGCCGGGACCGTCCGTAGGCCCCCGCCRTCCTGGCGGAGGAGGCACGGCGGGCAATCCCGCTGTGCTCAAGCAGGGTGATCATTCCCGGGCAGGGCAGCGGCCGCGCAACCACGACCACCCAGCTCCAGGCCGGTGGTCGAAACGGTATCTCGTACGTGCATGGTCATGCTGTCCCCCTGGGTGTGGCCGCTGTCTGCGTGCCCGATCACCGTGTATTCGACTTTGCCTGAATGGCGGTTGCCTGCAACCGGAACCTATATGCAAATTCGGCAGATTCGCTGCATGCCTGAATATTGCGGCGCGGATCTGTGACGTAAATCCGTTCCTGCGCAAAACGATTCATGGTCGTGCAGATAATGTGATGCCCATCCGCGCGCATGCGAAAACCATGCCATCGGCGCGCACATTTTCTTCACGCAGTTGATAATTCCGCAGCGTCGAAACATCCTGTTTACGACCGCCGATTATCGGGCATACTCGCATTCAAGGTTTTGCATTTTCAGGGAGGGACGCGCGTGCATCGCAGCGTCCATCTCGGCAACGGACGATGCTCTTGGAAACGGCGTGCGCCCTGTCAGGCAGTGGGGGCGGGGTCGTGCGGCAGACCAAACGGGGGACGACACTGTCATGGTCGATGGTGGGGTGGAAGACAACGACGACGGCGATCTCAGGT
>NZ_JBFTNR010000384.1:0-4061 GCF_056665995.1 Stenotrophomonas sp. 05L44_2 | reverse complement strand
GCCTGCGGTCCTGCAAGCCCACACCACCCTACCTCTGACAGCTTCCTGCCGCTGTTGGTGGGTGTCGACCTTGGTCGACACGGTAGATCCACGCCATGCGTGGATCGGGACACGTGGGGATGATGAATTCACGCCACGCTGCTTGAAACCGCCTGCGATTGCCGCCAGTCTGTGGACATGCAGGACCGGATCACACTCCCCGACTGGGATGCACTGGCCGACTTCGACGACGAGGCGCTGCCACTGCTGCCGACCGCGCTGCTGATCGCGCGCGATGAATATCCCGATCTGCAGCCGTCGACCTACGATGCGCTGGTGCAGAGCCACGTCGAGCACCTGCGCGCCGAGGTGGACAGCATCGAGCACAGCCCGCTGAAGATGGCGGCCATCAACCGGCATCTGTTCGATGAGCTGGGCTACAGCGGCGACCACCAGGAGTACTACGACCCGCGCAACAGCTACCTCAACCAGGTCTTCGAGCGCCGTCTGGGCAATCCGATCTCGCTGGCACTGGTGCAGATGGAGGTGGCGCGACGGCTGGGCATTCCGTTGGACGGCGTGTCATTCCCCGGTCATTTCCTGGTGCGCCTGCCGGTTGACGATGGCGTGCTGGTGATGGACCCGTTCAATGGTGGCCGGCCGCTGGACGTGGACGAACTGCGCGAACGCGCCAAATCACACCTGGGCGGGCAGATGCCCGACGACCAGGTGCTGGCGCAGATCCTCGATCCTGCACCGAGCCGCGCGATCCTGATCCGCATGCTGCGCAACCTGCATGGGGTCTATGCCGAGGCCAGCGAGTGGGATCGTGCCGCGCGCAGTGCCGACCGCCTGCTCAAGCTCGCCCCCGAACAGGACGATGCCCTGCGCGATCGCGGCCTGGCCTACCTGCAGCTGGACTACCTGGCCGGCGCGCGCAACGACCTGGGCCTGTACCTCAAGCGCAACCCCGAGGCCAGCGACGCGCAATGGCTGCGCGAGAAGCTGATCGACCTKGGCGGACCGGTACCGCGGCTGCATTGAGGTTGTCCGGTGTGCGGACAAACGGTCCGCACCCACCACCAACGATCCGCCCGACCGGTAGCGCCGGGCCATGCCCGGCGGCAATTGCGATCAATCGATCTCGACCATCTCGAAATCGTCCTTGGTCACGCCGCAATCCGGGCAGGTCCAGGTCTCGGGAATGTCTTCCCAGCGCGTGCCCGGGGCGATGCCCTCTTCCGGCAGCCCATCCGCTTCGCGGTACAGGAATCCGCAGACCACGCACATCCAGGTACGCAGGGTGGTGGGGGTGGCTTCGCTCATCGGATAATCAGGGCTGGATTCACGGGCCGCCATTGTCCCATCGCGGTCCACTCACCGGTAGCCATCGATGACTTCTGCTTCCCCGGCGCCCCGCGGCGTCTACCTGATCACCCCGGATGAACCCGATACCGCCCGCCTGCTGGCGCGCACCGCGCCGCTGCTTGCCGCCGGCGCCACCTGGCTGCAGTACCGCAACAAGACCGCCAGCGATGCGCTGCGGCGGGAACAGGCCACGGCGCTGCAGGCCTTGTGCGCCGCCCACGGCGTGCCGCTGATCGTCAACGACGACCCGGCGCTTGCCCAGGCCATCGGCGCGGCGGGCGTGCACCTGGGCGGCACCGACGGTGACATCGGCGCCGCACGCAGCCTGCTCGGCCCGGACGCCATCATCGGCGCCTCCTGCTACGACCAGCTGGCCAACGCCGAGCATGCCGTGGCGGCGGGCGCCAGCTACGTGGCCTTCGGCGCGTTCTTCCCCACCACCACCAAGGTCACCAGCAGCCGCGCCCACCCCGACCTGCTGCGGCAAAGCGCCGCACTGGGCGTGCCGCGGGTGGCGATTGGTGGCCTGAGCCCGGACAATGTCGGTCCCATCATCGATGCCGGCGCCGACCTGTTGGCCGTGGTCAGCGGCATCTACGCCGCGCAGGACCCGGTCGCGACCCAGCGCGCCTACCTCGCCCGATTCGATACGCAGCAGTAACCCCCAGGAAACCCCATGAACCACGACCAGTCCCACGCCCTGTTCTCCCGCGCCCAGGAATTGCTGCCTGGCGGCGTCAACTCACCGGTGCGCGCGTTCAAGTCGGTCGGCGGCGAACCCTTCTTCGTCGAGCGCGCTGACGGCGCCTACCTGTACGACGTCGACGGCAACCGCTACATCGACTACGTGGGATCGTGGGGCCCGATGATCGTCGGCCACAACCACACCGCCGTACGCCAGGCGGTGAAGAAGGCGATCGACAACGGCCTGTCCTTCGGTGCGCCGTGCGCAGCGGAAGTGACCATGGCCGAGACCATCACCCGGCTGGTGCCGTCGTGCGAGATGGTGCGCATGGTCAACTCCGGTACCGAAGCCACCCTGTCGGCGATCCGCCTGGCGCGCGGTGCCACCGGCCGCAGCTGCATCGTCAAGTTCGAAGGCTGCTACCACGGCCACGGTGACTCGTTCCTGGTCAAGGCCGGCAGCGGCATGCTGACCCTGGGCGTGCCGACCTCGCCCGGCGTGCCGGCCGGCCTGAGCGAACTGACCCTGACCCTGCCCTACAACGACTTCGAGGCGGCCACCGCCCTGTTCGACGCACGCGGCAGCGAGATCGCCGGCCTGATCATCGAGCCGGTGGTGGGCAACGCCAACTGCATTCCGCCCCGCGAAGGCTACCTGCAGCACCTGCGCGCGCTGTGCACGCAGCATGGCGCGCTGCTGATCTTCGACGAAGTGATGACCGGTTTCCGCGTTGCCCTTGGCGGTGCGCAGGCGCACTACGGTATCAGCCCGGACCTGACCACCTTCGGCAAGATCATCGGCGGCGGCATGCCGGTGGGCGCCTACGGCGGCCGCCGCGAGCTGATGCAGCAGATCGCGCCCGCTGGCCCGATCTACCAGGCCGGCACGCTCAGCGGCAACCCGGTGGCGATGGCCGCCGGCCTGGCCATGCTGGAGCTGATCCAGCAGCCGGGTTTCCACGACGACCTGAGCGCGCGCGCCGCCCGCCTGTGTGCGGGACTGGAAGCCGCCGCCGCCGATGCAGGCGTAGCGGTGACCACCACCCAGGTGGGCGCGATGTTCGGGCTGTTCTTCACCGCTGAGAAGGTGGAGACCTACGCCCAGGCCACGGCCTGCGACATTCCCGCGTTCAACCGTTTCTTCCACGCGATGCTGGACCAGGGCGTGTTCCTGGCACCGTCGGCGTACGAGGCCGGTTTCCTGTCCAGCGCCCACGATGATGCCGTGATCGAGGCCACGCTGGCAGCGGCACGCGTGGCGTTCAAGGCGGCCAAGGGCTGAATCCAGGCCTGGTAGGTGCCGACCTTGGTCGGCACTGCCTGCCCTCATCCACGCATGGCGTGGATCTACTGGATCGATGTGCTTCATCCACGCATGGCGTGGATCTACTGAGCTGCGTCTCTGGAGTAGAGCCACGCCATGCGTGGCTGCTGCGCACTCAACCGAAGACGAACTTGCCCTTCATCATCGCGAAGTGGCCGGGGAACGAGCAGAAGAAAGTGTAATCGCCGCCCTTCTGCATGCCCTTCGTGGAAAAACGCACGCGGGCGGTCTCGCCACCACCGATCACTTTGGTGTGGGCCAGCACGCGCTTGTCGGCCTTCGGCAGGTAGCTGTCGGCCAAGGTCATGCGCATGCCCGCCATCGCCACCGGCTGGTAGTCGGCGGTGCGGGTCAGCACCCAGTTGTGGCCCATCGCGGTGGCGGCCAGCCTGCCGGTGTGCCGCAGGGTCAGGTCGATTTCGCTGCAATCGGCAGCCACCTTGATCTCCCGGCTGCTGAAGCTCATCTGGTCGGTGCTGTCGATGCTCACCGCACATACGCGCGCCATCGCCGATGGCGCCAGCATCAGCGCACCCAGCCCCACCGCTACCATCCAAGCCTTCATCGTCGCGTCTCCTGCAGGTTCGGTGGTCATTCTAGGCAGACACCTGGCCACCCGRCTGCGACCGTGTGTCGCAGTGGTGGTCCAGGGTTTGCGTGCGGATACGGCAATGGCATGCTCGACCGATGCGGATCGATCTTCTCC
>NZ_JBFTNR010000383.1:0-4061 GCF_056665995.1 Stenotrophomonas sp. 05L44_2 | reverse complement strand
GAGTCTAGGGAGCCACGCCCGGATGATCTATGATTGCMTGACCTGTATTTTTGATCGAAACCCCGGGTCGTCTCATGAGCCACGCTCCATCCCAGCCCACCGAYCTGATCAGCGARCTGCTGACCGGCATGCGGCTSCAYGGCGTTCARTACCGRCGCATYCAGACCGGRCCGMSCTTTGGSCTTGGATTTCCYCCGAAGCCRGGCCATGCCTACTTCCATTACCTSGCAGTGGGYACKGCSRTTCTTCGTGGCGCGGACGGCAGCCAACACCGCCTGTCTGACGGGGATGTCGTGCTTCTTCCCCGCGGAGAAGGACACGCGTTGCTGTCGGGCGACGAGCACCCCGTCCAGTGCCTGGAAACGATAGACGCAGCCCCGCTGGGTGACGCGGTGAGCGGCATAGACACGTGCCCGAGCACGCACGCCGTGCCGAGCGCAGTGCTCTTCCACGGCTGCATGGTGTTCGATCTGGGCGGCATGCAAGGGCTGAGCAAGGTGATGCCGGCGGTGATGTTGGCCGATGGCAACGGCACGCAGTTCCCTGGGCTGTTGCCCATGGTCGACGCGATGAAGCGCGAGGTCTGCTCCGGACGTATCGGATATGCAGGAATACTCTCCCGGCTGGCGGATGCAGTGGCCGCCATGATCGTTCGTGACTGGGTCGAGCGCGGTTGCGACGGCGCATCCGGCCTGGTCATGGCCATGCGCGACCCGCGTCTATCGCTGTCGTTGCTTGCCCTGCACAGAGACCCCGGGCGTGACTGGACCGTCGAAGCGCTGGCCGCAGAATCCAACGTCTCACGCTCTGTCTTTGCAGATCGGTTCCAGACAGTTATTGGAACCGCACCCCTGCGGTACGTGACTGAGCTGCGAATGCAATTGGCAAGTCAATGGCTGACCCACCAGAGCCTACCGATCGAGGTAGTGGCAGAGCGCCTCGGCTACGCGTCGCAGGCCGCTTTCAGTCGCGCCTACAAGCGCGTCATCGGGCACTCGCCTGGGGCGACCCGGCGCGGGCGCGCCTTGGCCTCGACATAGAAAGAAGTGCGCCGAGCAGGCTCGGCATCCATCGTAGTCGAGGAGCGCGATGGATGGCGCGTTGCCGGCCAGCGGCCGGCACTACCCTTGCCTTGCTGACTCCGGGTCGCCTCAGGATCAGACCGCATTGAGCGGCGACCACGCCAACCGGGCCCGGCCTTCACAGTTACCACGGCCCCTGCAATGCAACCATGCAGGACGCGCCCTGCCCCCATCGGTAACCTATGCCCCACCTTCGTCGTCTTTTTGGCCGCTGGCTGCGCCTGCGTCGTCGTGTGCGTTGGCGCTGGCGTGAGCACCAGGCCTCGGCCCCGGCCATCGAGGCCACCGAGGGCCCACTGCGTGCCGCGCTGTACAACGTTGAACAGATGGAGGAGTACGGCCGCGCACTTGCGCGACAGCATCGCGTGCGGTTGCGCCCCAGCCCGGAGCGCCTGCTCGAACGACTGCAGGCCAACGAGCGCGTGCTGGAAGACGCCAACACGCTGCTGAGCAGCGTGGTGCGCGAACAGCGGCCGGTCACCCCGGCGGGGGAATGGCTGCTCGACAACTACTACCTGGTCGAAGAACAGATCCAGACCGCGCGACGCCACCTGCCGCGCGGCTACAGCCGCCAGTTGCCTTCACTTGCCTCCGGCCCATCGGCCGGGTTGCCACGGGTGTATGAGCTGTCGATGCAGGCGATCGCGCACGGTGACGGCCGCATTGACGCCGATACGCTGGGCCGCTTCATCGCCTCGTACCAGTCGCTCGCGCCGCTGAGCCTGGGCGAACTGTGGGCCGTTCCGATCATGCTGCGCCTGGCGCTGCTGGAGAACCTGCGGCGCATGGCCGCGCGGGTGATGCGCGATGGGACCGACCGCCGCCTGGCTGCGCAGTGGGCCGACCAGCTCAATCGCGCGGCGTCCGACACCCCTACTGATGTGGTCCTGGTGGTTGCCGACATGGCGCGATCCGCGCCGCCGCTGACCGGCGCGTTCATCGCCGAGCTGACGCGCTCGCTGCAGGGGCGCGGCGGCGCGTGGGCCATGCCCATCGCGTGGCTGGAACAGTGGGCGGCAGCGGCTGGGCAGCGCATCGACGAACTGGTTGCCGCCGAGGGGCAGCAGCAGGCGGCCGACCAGGTCTCCATCGGCAACAGCATCGGCAGCCTGCGTTTCCTCTCCACCATGGATTGGCGCACCTTTGTCGAAGACATGAGTGTGGTCGAGCAGCGGCTGCGGGAAGACCCCATGGGCGTCTATGCGCAGATGGATTTCGGCACCCGCGATGCCTACCGCCATGTGGTGGAGAAGATTGCCCGCGGCAGCCGCATCGCCGAGGAACGCGTTGCGACCATCGCGCTGGACCTGGCACGGGCGGCTACGCCGGCGGACGGCCCACGCACGCACGTGGGCTACTGGCTGGTCGGCGAAGGCCTGCAGACCACTGTTGCGGCGGTGGCCGAGGCAGCACCGCGCCACCGCAAGGCACGTCGACTGGCGCATCGCGTGCCGCTTGCGCTGTACCTGCTGCCGATCGGCCTGCTGGCGGTGCTGGCCACCAGCGGCCTGCTGGCAACCGGCAGCGGCTCGGTACCTGTCTGGCTGGCCGCGCTGCTCGGGCTGCTGGTGTTCAGTGAACTCGGCATCGTGCTGGTGAACTGGACCGCGACGGTGCTGGTCGCCCCCAGGCCGCTTCCCAAGCTCGATTTCAGCGAAGGCATTCCTGCCGCGTGCGCCACCGTGGTCGCGGTCCCCTCGATGCTGTCCAGCGTCGACGGCATCGACGTTCTGGTCGAAGCGCTGGAGGTGCGTTTCCTGGCCAACCGCGATCCCCAGCTGCGCTTCGTGTTGTTGACGGATTTTCTCGACGCGCCAGCAGCACAGGCGCCGATGGACGACGCTCTGCTTGCGCACGCCGTGGCACGGATCGAGGAACTGAACCATCGCTACGCGCCCGAGCGCGGCGACCGCTTCTACCTGCTGCACCGGCCCAGGCAATGGAATCCGGGCGAAGGTGTGTGGATGGGCCACGAGCGCAAGCGAGGCAAGCTGGCCGCGCTCAATGCCCTGCTCCGCCAAGGCGATGCGGCGGCGTTCATGCGCATCGTCGGAGACGCGGCGGCCCTGATCGGCGTCCGTTACGTCATCACGCTGGACTCGGACACGCAGCTTCCGCGGGATGCGGCACGCGCGTTCGTCGCCACCTTGGCGCACCCGCTCAACCGCCCGCGCTTCGATCCGCAGCTGCAACGCGTGGTGGAGGGCTACGGCATCCTGCAGCCCAGCGTCGGCACCAGCCTGGGCCGGCGCCGCACCTCGCGTTTTGCCAGAATGTTCGGCAGCGAGCCCGGCATCGATCCGTACACGCGCATGGTTTCCGACGTCTACCAGGACCTGTTCGACGAAGGCTCGTTCGTGGGCAAGGGTATCTATGACGTCGACGCCTTCGAGCATGCGCTGGAGGGCCGCCTGCCCGAGAACCGCATCCTCAGCCACGATCTGCTGGAAGGCTGCTATGCACGCGCAGGCCTGGTCAGTGATGTGCGCCTGTACGAGGACTATCCCGAGCGCTACGCCGCCGACGCCAAGCGCCGTGCGCGCTGGATCCGTGGCGACTGGCAGCTGCTGCCGTGGTTGTTGCCGTGGACACCGCGCCCGGGTTCGGGTTGGGAGCGCAACCGGCTCAGCCTGCTCTCGCGCGGCAAGTTGCTGGACAACCTGCGCCGGAGCGTGGTGCCGATCGCTGCCCTGGCGCTGTTGGTAGCCGGTTGGCTGTACGCGCGGAACCCTGCTGCGTGGACCGCGTGGGTGCTGGCGCTGTGGTTCGCGCCGCCGCTGATAGGCATGCTGCGTGATGGCCTGAGCGTTCCGGAAGACACCCCGCTGGAAGCGCATTACATCAAGGTCGGGCGCGGCACGTTGCAGTCGTTGCTGCGCGCGTCCACCCAGATAGCGTGCCTGCCCTACGAAGCACTGCTGGCCAGTGACGCCGTGCTGCGCACGCTCTGGCGCATGGCCGTCACGCGACGTCACCTGC
>NZ_JBFTNR010000382.1:0-4063 GCF_056665995.1 Stenotrophomonas sp. 05L44_2 | reverse complement strand
GCGTTAGCACTACCAAACGCTTGATCATCGTTCACTCCAGGACAGCCCACCCACATGAGCGAACCCTACCTGAGCCGCTGGCGATTGCGACGTGATGGTCCTTCGATCCRTACCCCCCATGCCCGGCTCTGGCCGGTGCTGACCGCCTCTGGCGAGGCGGCCATGTTGAAGGTGAGCACGGAGACAGAGGAACAGAACGGCCATCGCCTGCTGCGCTGGTGGAACGGCGACGGTGCCGCACGCCTGCTGGCCCACGAGGGGCCGGCGATCCTGATCGAACGGGCGCACGGCGATTCGCTGCGGCAACGCTCGATCAAGGGCGAGGACGACGCCTGCACCATGATCCTGTGCCAGGTCCTGCAGCAGCTGCACCGGCCACGGAGCGCGCCACCAGAAGATCTGGTCTGCCTGCGTAGATGGTTCGCCGATCTGCTGCAACCAAGGGCACCGCTGCCGCCATTGCTGGAACAGTGCAGATCGCTGGCGATGGCACTGCTGGAGGACGAGCAGGAGATGCGGCCCCTGCATGGCGACCTGCACCACGACAACGTGCTGGATTTCGGCGCACGGRGCTGGCTGGCGATCGACCCGAAGCGGTTGCTGGGCGACCGCGCGTTCGACTACACCACGATGTTCAGCAACCCGGACCTGTGCGGGCCGGGCATCCATGTGGCAACACGGCCCGAGCGCTTCCATGCCCGGGTGGAACAGGTCTGCCGGCTGGCCGATCTCGAGCGCACGCGGCTGCTGCGCTGGATCGCGGCCAGTGCCGGCCTGTCAGCGGTGTGGTTCAGGGATGATGGTGACCCGGCCGACATCGATGAGGCGGTGGCCGTGATGGCCCTGCAGGCGCTGGCGGAGGCGTGACGCGAACCTGGCAGGTGCCCACCCTGGTGGGCACGCCGTGCCAGGATCAGGCCTTCTCCATCGTGCACAGCAGCGGGTGCTGGTTCATCCGCGCGTACTCGTTGACCTGGGCCACCTTGGTTTCGGCCACTTCGCGGGTGAACACACCGCAGACGCCACGGCCACGGGTGTGGACGTGCAGCATCACCTGGGTGGCCTTGTCCAGATCCATGTTGAAGAACTGCTGCAGGACGTCCACGACGAAATCCATCGGGGAGTAGTCGTCATTGAGCAGCATGACCTGATAGAAGGGCGGCGGCGCCACTTCCGGGCGCGCGGGCTCCACGGCAACGCCGTGCTCGTGGTGGGAATCGGGGGCGGACTCGCGAGGCATCTGCCGATTATAAGGGGTGCGACGGCCTTGCGTAGGCCCCGCGTGGAATGGACGGCACGGGCGCCCGCCGTCACAATTGCACCTTCCCACACACTTGGTTTCACAGGATCTTCATGAAAAGGACCCTTCTCTCCGCTCTGCTGATCGCCCTGGCTGCCGCGGGCACCGCTGGCGCTGCGACCACCACTGACAGCACGAAGGCCGACAAGGCCGTTGCCCGTCACCTGGAAAAGCTGGGTTACACCTACGAGGTCGATGAAGACGGCGATTACCAGATGGTGTTCGATGTCGAAGGCGATCGCACCCAGATCGTCTATGTGCGCTCGTCGGTGGAAGACTTCGGTACCCACAACATCCGCGAGATCTGGTCGCCGGGCTACACCTCGCAGACCAAGCAGTTCCCGGTGGCCGTGGCCAACCGCCTGCTGGAAGATTCGCAGGACGCCAAGATGGGCGGCTGGGTGAAGCAGGAGTCGACCGCGATGTTCGTGGTGAAGATCGATGCCGACGCCACCTCCGACCAGCTCAGCGACGCCATCGATGCGGCCATCCGCACCGCCGACGCGATGGAGCTGGAGCTGACCAAGAAGGACGATCTCTGAGTTGAACACCTCGCCGGACCCGCGCTGGGCACCGCATGCAACCGTCGCCACCGTGGTGGTCGACGGCGGCAGGGTGCTACTGGTGGAAGAAACCATCGAGGGCCGGCAGGTGCTGAACCAGCCGGCCGGGCATCTGGAGCCGGGTGAAAGCCTGGCCGAGGCCGCCCTGCGCGAGACCGTCGAGGAAACCGGCTGGACGGTGGAACTGACCGCCTTCATCGGCTGCTACCAGTGGACCGCCGGTGACGGCACCCCGTTCCTGCGCTTCTGTTATGCCGCGCGCCCGGTCTCGCACGACCCGGCGCGGCCGCTGGATGCCGGCATCGATCGGGCGCTGTGGATGACCCCGGCCGAACTGCAGGCCGCCGCCGGACGCCAGCGCAGCCCGCTGGTCTGGCAGGTGCTGGCCGACTACCTGGCCGGCCAGCGCTATCCGCTTGCACTGGTCCGGGAGGTCGCATGAGCAGCCCACGGGTGATGGTTGGCGTGTCTGGCGGCGTGGATTCTTCCGTGGCTGCYTGGCGSCTGGTGCAGCAGGGCGAGGCCGTGGCYGGTCTGTTCATGCAGAACTGGGCCGACGAYGGCAGCGGTGACTGCCGCGCCGAGGACGAYCGCCGCGACGCGGTAGCGGTCTGCGGACTGCTGGGCATTCCGTTCCATTTCCGCGATTTCTCCAACGAATACTGGCAGGGCGTGTTCGAGCACTTCCTGGCCGAATACGCCGCCGGCCGCACGCCCAACCCGGACGTGCTGTGCAACCGCGAAGTGAAGTTCAAGCACTTCCTCGATGCGGCCCGCGAACTGGGCGCCGAGCGGATCGCCACCGGCCATTACGCACGCATTGCCCAGCGCGGCCATCAGTGGCTGCTGCTGCGTGGCGCCGACCGTTCCAAGGACCAGAGTTACTTCCTGCACCAGCTGGGGCAGGAGCAGCTGGCGGCCACCCTGTTCCCGATTGGTGACCTGGAAAAGAGCGACCTGCGCCGGATTGCCCGCGACGTCAGCCTGCCGACCCACGCCAAGAAGGATTCCACCGGCATCTGCTTCATCGGCGAGCGCGATTTCCGTGAGTTCCTTGGGCGCTACCTGCCGGCCAAGGCCGGGCAGATCCTCGATCCCAGCGATGGCAGCGTGATCGCCGAACATCCTGGCGTCTTCTATTTCACCCTGGGCCAGCGCGAAGGCCTGAACATCGGCGGCGTGCGCGGCCGCCCTGCCGCGCCCTGGTATGTGGTCGGCAAGGACGTGGCCAGCAACGTGCTGTACGTGGACCAGGACCGTGACAGCCCATGGATGCTGTCCAACAGGCTGCGCTCGGAGACCGCGCACTGGATTGCCGGCGCACCACCGGCACGGCATTTTGAATGCGCCGCGCAGACCCGCTACCGCCAGCCCGATGAGCCGTGCAGCGTGGACGTGCTGGACGACGGCAGCGTGCAGGTCACCTTCGCCCGGCCGCAGCGTGCAGTCACCCCCGGGCAATCCCTGGTGCTGTATGACGGTGAGGTCTGCCTGGGTGGCGCGGTGATCGCCGCCACCGACGCGCCGCTGGAACAGCGCCTGCGCACCACCCCTTCTCCTTTTGAGGTAATCGCTGCATGAGTTTCACTGTCGACGACCGCGTTCTGGCTTTGGCCGGCATTGCCCAGGCCCTGCAGCAGGTACGCCGTATCGCCGATACCGGCCACTCCGACGCCGCTGCCGTGCGCACTGCCGTGGACAGCGTGTTCCGCATCGATGCGTCCTCGCCGCAGGCGGTTTTTGGCGATCGGCACGCCCTGAAATCCGGCCTGCGCCTGCTGCACAATTATTTCCGCAGCCAGGGCCAGGACCCGATCCTGCCCAAGCTGGCCCTGTCGGTACTGCAGCTGGAGCGCCGCTTCGTGCAGGACGGCGCCACCGTGAACAAGGTCGCCTCGGGTATCGAGCGCGCCCAGCGCCAGGCCACCGAGCTGGGTGACAGCGGCCACCCGGATGTTCTGGCCGCGCTGGGCGGCCTGTATGCAGACACCATCAGCCACCTCAAGCCGCGGGTCATGGTGCAGGGCAACCCGCATTACCTGGGCCAGGCCGGCGTGGTGGCCGAGATCCGCGCGCTGCTGCTGGCCGCCGTGCGCGCCGCCGTACTGTGGCGGCAGCTGGGTGGCAGTTACTGGGACTTCCTGCTCAGCCGCAAGGCGATGGTCGAGGCCGTGGACCGGCAGCTGGCCTGAGGGCGGGG
>NZ_JBFTNR010000381.1:0-4076 GCF_056665995.1 Stenotrophomonas sp. 05L44_2 | reverse complement strand
TGTTATTGCTACCCGTGATAACGAGTTCCATCGTCATCTCTCCTTATGCCTTGCTCGCCGGACGGACGATCACGTCGCCACCCGCCGCGCCCGGAACGGCGCCGCGAACCGCGATCAGACCGCGTTCGACGTCGACCTTGACAACTTCCAGGTTCTGGGTGCTCTGCTGCACGGCGCCCATGTGACCGGACATCTTCTTACCCGGGAACACGCGGCCGGGCGTCTGGCGCTGACCCAGCGAACCCGGCGCGCGATGCGACAGCGAGTTGCCGTGGGTAGCGTCACCCATACGGAAGTTGTAGCGCTTGATGGTGCCCTGGAAGCCCTTACCCTTGGTGACACCCTGGACGTCGACGATCTGGCCGACTTCAAAGATGTCCGCCTTGACTTCGCCACCCACGGCGAAATCGCCGAGCTGGGCGTCTTCAACGCGGAATTCCCACAGGCCACGGCCCGCTTCCACTTTCGCCTTGGCGAAGTGGCCGGCTTCCGGCTTGTTGACCAGGGCAGCGCGACGCGCACCGACGGTCACCTGCACGGCGCTGTAGCCGTCAGTTTCGACGGTCTTGATCTGCGCGATGCGGTTGGGGGTTGCTTCGATCAGGGTCACCGGAATGGAACGGCCATCTTCGGTGAACACGCGGCTCATGCCAGCCTTGCGGCCCACGAAGCCCAACGAATACTTCTTCGTCATGGTCGTAGTCCTCAGGTCAGCTTGATCTGAACGTCGACGCCGGCAGCCAGTTCGAGCTTCATCAGCGCGTCCACGGTCTTGTCATTCGGGTCAACGATATCGAGCACGCGCTTGTGCGTGCGGGTCTCGTACTGGTCACGCGCGTCCTTGTCGACGTGCGGGGAGACGAGGATGGTGTAACGCTCGATCTTGGTCGGCAGCGGGATCGGGCCACGCACTTGCGCGCCGGTCCGCTTCGCCGTCTCAACGATCTCGCTGGCCGAACGGTCGATCAGACGATGATCGAACGCTTTCAGCCGGATCCGGATCTTTTGGTCCGCCATGGCGGTAGGTTCCTTCGATAAAAGAGCGACAGACAAAGCCTCTGGGTTGCTTTGCCCCATGAAATCCCTGAATACAGACGGCCCGCATTCCCGCAGGCCGACAAGGTCAATCCGTAGACCCCAAATGCATAGGCAGACCCGTGAAACCGGCCTGCCCAGACGGAGAAGCATAATGGCACGCAAGGCAGCTGTCAACAGTCTCCTGTTGACGCCGCCTGAATGGCATTGACCCTTCCTGGTCCGGGGAACACAAGGCACATCCTGTGCCTACTTTCCCGTTTGATACGCCCCGATGCCCTACCCAGGCAACATCGGGGCGCAGAGTCTAGCAGATTACTCGAGGATGTTGGCAACCACGCCAGCACCGACGGTACGGCCACCTTCGCGGATGGCGAAGCGCAGGCCGGCGTCCATGGCGACCGGGTTGATCAGGGTGACAACCATCTTCACGTTGTCGCCCGGCATCACCATCTCGACRCCTTCCGGCAGCTCGACCGCACCGGTGATGTCGGTGGTACGGAAGTAGAACTGCGGACGGTAGCCCTTGAAGAACGGGGTGTGACGGCCGCCTTCGTCCTTCGACAGYACGTACACTTCGGCGTCGAACTTGGTGTGCGGCTTGATCGAACCCGGCTTGGCCAGAACCTGGCCACGCTCGACGTCGTCACGCTTGGTGCCGCGCAGCAGCAGACCGGCGTTGTCGCCTGCCTGACCCTGGTCCAGCAGCTTGCGGAACATTTCCACGCCGGTCACGGTGGTCTTCTGCACCGGACGGATGCCGACGATTTCGATTTCTTCGCCGACCTTGATCACGCCGCGCTCGATACGACCGGTCACCACGGTGCCGCGGCCCGAGATCGAGAACACGTCTTCGACCGGCATCAGGAACGCCTTGTCGACGTCACGCTCCGGGGTCGGGATCCAGGTGTCCAGCGCCTCGACCAGCTTGATGACGGCCGGCACGCCGATGTCGCTCTGGTCGCCTTCCAGCGCCAGACGGGCCGAACCCGAGATGATCGGGGTGTCGTCGCCCGGGAAGTCGTACTTGCTCAGCAGCTCGCGGACTTCCATTTCGACCAGTTCCAGCAGCTCGGCATCGTCAACCATGTCGGCCTTGTTCAGGAASACGAYRATGTACGGCACGCCRACYTGRCGSSWCAGCAGGATGTGYTCRCGSGTYTGCGGCATCGGGCCGTCAGCGGCCGAGCACACCAGRATMGCGCCGTCCATYTGRGCRGCRCCSGTGATCATGTTCTTSACRTAGTCAGCRTGGCCCGGGCARTCGACGTGGGCGTAGTGACGAACGGTGGATTCGTATTCGACGTGCGCGGTCGAGATCGTGATGCCACGCGCCTTTTC
The DNA here is from genome assembly GCF_056665995.1 of Stenotrophomonas sp. 05L44_2. NCBI lineage: Bacteria > Pseudomonadati > Pseudomonadota > Gammaproteobacteria > Lysobacterales > Lysobacteraceae > Stenotrophomonas > Stenotrophomonas sp. 05L44_2. Next base: position 1,700 of record NZ_JBFTNR010000381.1, on the reverse strand, counting down.
TTCCGGCGCAGCGTCGATCGCGGAGTAATCCTTGAACTCGCCACCAAAGCGCTCGGCACCGATCTTGGTCAGTGCGGCGGTCAGCGTGGTCTTGCCGTGGTCGACGTGACCGATGGTGCCGACATTGACGTGCGGCTTGGTGCGCTCGAACTTACCCTTGGCCATGGCTGCTTATCTCGAATTCGTCTGGTGTGGTGCTGAAGATGGTGCTCACAAAAGGAATCGAACCTTCGACCTCTTCCTTACCAAGGAAGTGCTCTACCGACTGAGCTATGTGAGCGAGTTTTGCATTATGGCATGAACTCGATAATATTCAAAGTTCATTCAATGGAGCGGGAGACGGGAATCGAACCCGCACCATCAGCTTGGAAGGCTGAGGTTCTACCATTGAACTACTCCCGCACCGGGAATGTGCCACAACGTGAAGCTGGTGGAGGGAGGTGGATTCGAACCACCGAAGGCGTAAGCCAGCAGATTTACAGTCTGCCCCCGTTGGCCGCTTGGGTATCCCTCCTTACCACCCCATTCCGTGCCGCCGAAGCGTTGCGGTGTGTGGTGGTGAGCCCGCAATTCTGGAGATGAAGCGGGGGTCTGTCAACGCTTTTTTTCACTTTTTTTCACGCGCGTCGCAAACCCCTTGATACGCAAGGGTCTGCTCAAGGCAGCGCGATTGTCTCGTCGGCAAAGATGGCCACATGGGCAACGCCATCGGCCCCGATCCAGCCCCGATACATGCCCTGGGTGTTGAACGGCGCTGCCGCTTTCCCATCTGCAGAGAGCACGATCGCCCCGCCGTCGCCGCCCATCTGCGGAATCGCGTCGTTGATCACGCCCTTGCCCGCCTGTTCCGGCGACTGACCGAGGTAGCGCATGCGCGCGCAGATCTCATGGGCTGCCGCGGTACGGATGTAGTACTCGCCCCAACCGGTACCCRACACCGCACAACGCGCATCGGCCCAGGTGCCGGCACCGATGATCGGCGAATCGCCGACACGTCCATAGCGCTTGTTGGTCATGCCGCCAGTGGAGGTGCCTGCAGCAAGATGCCCCTGTGCATCCAGGGCGACCGCACCGACCGTGCCGAAGTGCTTTGCGGTTTCCAGGTCGGCATGCGCCTGCCCGCCCGCCTCTTCCTTCAATGCACGCTGCAGCTGCTGCCAGCGCTTGTCGGTGCGGAAGTAGGAGGGGTCGACCAGGGTCACGCCCTGCTCGGTGGCGAAGGCTTCGGCGCCCTGCCCCACCATCATCACGTGCCTGGACTTCTGCATCACCGCCTGCGCGAGGAGGATCGGGTTGCGCACGCGCTGCACGCCGGCCACTGCTCCGGCCGCCTGGGTGGCACCGTCCATCACCGCCGCGTCCAGTTCATTGCGGCCTTCGTGGGTGAACACCGCGCCCTTGCCCGCGTTGAAGGTCGGATCATCCTCGAGCACGGTGATGGCCGCGGTCACCGCCGCCAGTGCCGGATGCCCGGCTGCAAGTTCGGCATGGCCCTTCAGCAATGCCGCCTTCAGCGCAGCGCGCGCGGCCTGTTCTTCTGCCGCGGAGAGATCCTTGCGCTCCACCCCGGCACCGCCGTGGATGACCAGCAGCGGTGATGCGGTGGGTGCGGCCTGGGCCAGCAGTGGCAGGGACAACAGCGCGGACAGCGCCAGGCGCAGTTTCATGGAAGCAGATCTCCAGCAGGACAAGGATTGGAT
>NZ_JBFTNR010000380.1:0-4078 GCF_056665995.1 Stenotrophomonas sp. 05L44_2 | reverse complement strand
TGCCGGCCAGCGGCCGGCACTACCGTTTACTTGGCTTCAGCCTTGGCCAGCATGTCCTGCACCGAGGCGGTGGTGATCGGGTGGTAGCCCGGCTTGGCCTTCTCGAAGGCCTGCTTGGCCAGCTCCAGACCCTTCGGGGTCTTCACCAGTTCGGCGTAGATCGGCAGGATCAGCTTGCGACGGCCGACACGCTCGATGAACGCAGCGGCCGCTTCATTGGCCTGCTCGTAGCCGCTGCGGATGGTCAGCGGGTACCAGCGCATGGCGATCTCGCCATTGGGGGTGCCAGTGAAGTGGAACGCCTTGTCCAGCGTGGCCAGCTTGTCCAACGGCTGGGTGGCACCCAGGCCGTCGATGAAACGGACCCACTCCTGGGTGCTCCACTCGGCGATCACCTGGCTGCTCGGCACGGTGCCGGCGCTGGCGAAGGCGATGCGCGCGGTATCGACGCTGCTGAAATTGCGCGACTGCGCCTTGGCTGCGAACGCCGGAATGCCCGGCTCGTCCAGCCACGCCTTCAGTTCGGCCTCGGTCACCGCCGACGGATTCTTCGGCAGCAGGTTCTTCTTCAGGTACTCGACGAACTGGTCGGTGTTGGCGCTCTGGAAGGCGTGGTCATCGAACCAGCCGCGCAGGAACGGGTCGAAGGTTTCGCGGCCGAAGCGCTGTTCCAGGAATTCCAGGAACCAAGAACCCTTGACGTAAGCCACTTGGCTCAGGGCTTCGTCCGGGTCACGTTCGTTCAGCGGCGGCAGCGCCAACGCCTGGTCGGCCGGACTCATGTCCTTCACTTCGGCCAGCAGATCGGTCTGGTCGATCTGCTTTTCCATCTCGGCCATCTCCTTGCCGTACAGGGCTTCGGTGATGCGGCCCTGGACGTAGGTGGTGAAGCCTTCGTTGAGCCAGATGTCCTTCCAGCTTGCATTGGTCACCAGGTTGCCCGACCAGCTGTGTGCCAGTTCATGGGCGACCAGCGATACCAGCGACTTGTCGCCGACGATCACGGTCGGCGTGGCGAAGGTCAGGCGCGGGTTTTCCATGCCGCCGAACGGGAACGACGGCGGCAGCACCAGCATGTCGTAGCGGCCCCAGCGGTATTCGCCGTACAGCTTTTCGGCGGCACCGATCATCTTCTCGGTGTCTTCGAATTCCTTGGCGGCCTTGTTGACCATGGTCGGCTCGGCCCAGACGCCGGAGCGGCCGGAGATCGGCTCGAACACCAGGTCGCCGGCGGCGATGGCCAGCAGGTAGGACGGAATCGGCTGCGGCATCTTGAAGGTGTAGTCACCGTCACGCGCGGCCTTGGGATCGTTGTCGGCGCTCATCAGCACCATCACGTCCGGGCGCGAGACCACGTGCGCGCTGTAGGTGAAGCGCACGCTCGGGGTGTCCTGCAGCGGTACCCAGGAACGGGCGTGGATCGCCTGCGACTGGCTGAACATGAAGGGCAGCTTCTTGCCCTCGGTCATCGACGGCGCCAGCCACTGCAGGCCCGAAGCGGTCGGTGCTGTGTGGTAGGTCACTTCGACCTTGGCCGGCTGTTGCGGGGTTTCGATGGTCAGCTTGCTGCCGAACACCTTGTCGGCCGGGGCCAGCACGAACTGCAGCGAGCTGCGCGCGCCGTCAGCGGCGATCGCTTCGACCTTGGCGATGCTCAGCTCGCGGGTGTCCAGCACCAGCTGCTTGGCGTCCTTCTGCTTCCATTCCAGGGTGTAGGTGGCGGTGCCGCCGATCTGCTTCTGGTCGAAGTCCAGCTTCAGGTCCAGCGCGATGTCCTTGACGACGACCTTGTCCGGCTCGGCGTACGAGCTTTCATCGTGGCTGCGGTTTTCGGCGTTCACGGGGGCGGCGGGAGCCTTCTGGGCAGTCGGAGCGGCGGCGGGTGCGGCCGCCTCCTGGGAGCAGCCGGCGGCCAGGGCCACGGCCAGCGGAAGGAGCATCAGCGGATTGCGCATGAATCGGGACCGTTACGGGGAACAAACCCCAATGGTACCTCTCCCCCGACCGGGAAGCGTTGCGCGGTGCGGGGTAATGGCCGGCCCCGCGATGGCCCGGTAGGTGCCAACCTTGGTTGGCACGGATCCATCATCGCTCGCGCCACGTGCCGAACTTGCTGCTTCTGGCAGGTGCCAACCTTGGTTGGCACGGACCTGTCAGCGCTCGCGGACGGGCGTGTGCCAACCAAGGTTGGCACCTACCAGGACCGTGCCTGGACGTTGCGTGGTAGCGCCGGGCCATGCCCGGCGACCGTCAAGGCTTACAGCTTGTAGCCGGAGTGGATCGAGACGATGCCGCCGGTCAGGTTCTTGTAGTGGCAGCGCTCGAAGCCGGCCTGCCCCATCATCGCCTTCAGCTCTTCCTGCGGCGGATGCTTGCGGATGCTCTCGGCCAGGTACTGGTAGCTGTCCGAATCGTTGGCGAACAGCTTGCCCAGCTTCGGCAGGATCTTGAACGAGTGGAAGTCGTAGATCGGCTTGAACCAGTCGGCGGTGACTTCGGAGAACTCCAGCACGCGGGCCTGGCCGCCCACCTTCAGCACGCGGAACATCTCGCGCAGGCCAGCGTCCTTGTCGGTCACGTTGCGCAGACCAAAGGCGATGGTCACCAGGTCGAAGCTGTTGTCCGGGAACGGCAGGGCCTCGGCGTTGCACTGCACGTAGTCCAGGCCCAGCACCAGGCCGCGGTTGGTCAGGCGGTCACGGCCGACCGACAGCATGCCGGCGTTGATGTCGCCCAGCACCACCGAGCCCTCGGCACCGACGCGCTCCTTCAGCAGCGCGGCGATATCGCCGGTGCCACCGGCCAGGTCGAGCACGCGGTCACCCGGCTTCACCTGCGCGGTGGCGACGTAGTAGCGCTTCCATGCCCGGTGCACGCCCATGCTCATCAGGTCGTTCATCAGGTCGTAGTTGCGCGCGACCGACGTGAACACCTGGCCGACCAGCTTCTGCTTGTCCTTGGCGTCAACGTCGCGGAACCCGAAATGGGTGGTACCGGATTTGTAGGGGGATTCGCTCATGCCCCCGATTATCGCACCGCCGGGCCCCTGCGGGGAACGCTGGCCGTATCATGGCGCCCCACGACCTACCGGAGCCCCGCATGATCACCACGCCCGACTACCAGGCCCTGCTGCAGACCGCCATTGCCGAAGCCCGCCAGGGGCTGGCCGAAGGCGGCGTGCCGATCGGCGCGGCGCTGTACCACAACGACGGCCGCCTGCTCGGCTGCGGCCACAACCGCCGCGTGCAGGAAGGTGACCCGTCCGTGCATGGCGAAACCGATGCCTTCCGCAAGGCCGGCCGCCAGCGCCRCTACCAGGACACCATCATGGTCACGACCCTGGCCCCCTGCTGGTACTGCTCGGGCCTGGTGCGGCAGTTCAACATCGGCACGGTGGTGGTCGGCGAATCGCGCACTTTCCAGGGCGGCATCGACTGGCTGCGGGAAAACGGCGTCAACGTGATCGACCTGGACAGCCAGGAATGCGTGGACCTGCTTGGCGGTTTCATTGCGCAACATCCGGAAATCTGGAACGAAGACATCGGCGAATGAGCATCCGCCACGGCTGATGAGCCCGCCTTGATGAACGCTTCAGTGCCGGCACAGCCTTGTGCCGGCAGCGTCTGCACGCTTCAACGTGAACTGCTGCGCAGTCAGCTGCGTGCGGTCAACACGCGCCACTAACATCCTGCTGCGCAGCGACGTCTAGGGTGGAATGCAACCGGGCCCCCGCCCCGGATTGGAGCCGACCATGCAAGCGCATGCCGTACGTCCTCGCAGTGACCCGGCCCTCGCCGCGATCTGGAGCCGACTGCAGCAGCAATACGCACTGCACCAGCGCAGTGCCCCTTTCTGGAGCGCCTACCAGGACATGCAGCAGGATCTGCTGCACGACCATCCCCGCGACTTGGTGCGCCTGTGCAATGCGATGGCCGCCATGGCCGAACGCCTGGGTGCGGTTGAACACGCACAGCTGYTGCGCCATCGCCACGCTGGCTGCACATCACGCTGACGCGGCATGCACCGCCGCCCGGGCCACACTGTAATGGGCCCCCACTCCCTTCACCTCCATCCAGCC
>NZ_JBFTNR010000379.1:0-4098 GCF_056665995.1 Stenotrophomonas sp. 05L44_2 | reverse complement strand
ACGTCGGCCTGGTCACCCTGGTGATCGGCGTGGGCGCATTGCAGCTGGTACTCGACCTGGGCAACGACGAAGACTGGTTCTCGTCGATGAAGATCGTGGTACTGGCCTGCGTTGCCGTGGTGGCGCTGACCGTGTTCCTGATCTGGGAGCTGACCGACAAGGACCCGATCGTCGACCTGAAGCTGTTCCGGCACCGCAACTTCCGTGCCGGTACGCTGGCGATGGTGGTGGCCTACGCGGCGTTCTTCAGCGTGGCCCTGCTGATTCCGCAGTGGCTGCAGCGCGACATGGGCTACACCGCGATCTGGGCCGGTCTGGCAACAGCCCCGATCGGTGTACTGCCGGTGATCATGACCCCGTTCGTGGGCAAGTACRCATCGCGTTTCGACATGCGCATGCTGGCCACCATCGCGTTCGTGGTGCTGTCGATGACCAGCTTCCTGCGTTCGGGTTTCAACCTGCAGGTGGACTTCCACCATGTGGCCGGCGTGCAGCTGATCATGGGCATCGGCGTGGCGCTGTTCTTCATGCCGGTGCTGCAGATCCTGCTGTCGGACCTGGATGGTCGTGAGATCGCGGCCGGTTCGGGCCTGGCCACGTTCCTGCGTACGCTGGGCGGCAGTTTCGCGGCGTCGCTGACCACCTGGCTGTGGGCGCGTCGCACGCAGGTGCATCACGCGGACCTGACCGAGCACATTTCGGCCTATCAGCCGGGCATGCAGGACCAGGTGGCGGCGATGGGGCAGGGCGACCTGCAACATGGCGCGGCGGTGCTGAACAACATGATCAACCACCAGGCATCGCAGATGGGCTTCAACGACATCTTCTTCCTGCTGGGCTGGATCTTCCTGGCGATCATCTCGTTCCTGTGGCTGGCCAAGCCGCCCTTCGGTGCGGGCGCGGGTGCCGCCGCCGGTGGCGGGCACTGATCGATCGCTGTTGCTGAAAAACAAAACCCCGCCGGAAGGCGGGGTTTTTGTTTGCAGTGCATCCACGCAGGCATGCGAATTCCAGTAGATCCACGCCATGCGTGGATGGACTGCCGCGCAGGCGATCGCGTTTCGAATACCGGACATGAAAAAACCCGCTTGCGCGGGTTTGATCATTGTCTGAGTCATGGTGCCCAGGAGAGGACTCGAACCTCCACGAAGTTGCCCCCGCTAGCACCTGAAGCTAGTGCGTCTACCAATTCCGCCACCTGGGCGACTCAGGAGGAGAATTTTGCAGGAAGGCTGGATATGTGTCAACACCATTTCACACATTTTTTTCTGCACCGGCTTCCGCGTCCACATCCAGATGCAGCAGCAGGCTGCGCATCGGTGGCGAGAGCGATTTCCAGTCGGCGAACGCGGCGCACAGCCGGCGTTGTGCCCATGCGTTGCCGAGTGCAACGGCGACGATGCCGGTGGCCCGCCGATGTTGCCGCGCGATCGTGCGCGGCGCGATGCCCACGCCGATGCCATGGCCCACCATCGTGCACAGGCCTTCAAAGGTCTTCATGCGGATGCGCACGTCGAGCGTGCGTCCGGCCTCTGCCGCCAGCTCTTCGATATAGGTCTGCAGCGCATTGCCGTCGGCCAGGGCAACGAAGGTCTCGCCCAGCACATCGCTGAAGTCGAGCGAGCGTCGCGCGGCGAAGCGATGGCCAGCCGGCAGCAGCATCATCAGCGGGTCTTCCGCAACCACATGGCGGTGCAACCCGTCGGCGGGGACGGCGTCACTGATGATGCCGGCCTCTGCCTGGCCGGCACGGATCGCGCGCACGACTTCATTGCTGGTGCGTTCGTGCAGTTCCACGCGCAGGCGAGGGCGCTCTGCCAGCCATGGGGCCAGCCGCGCGGGCAGGTAGTTGGTCAATGCCGCGGTGTTGGCGTACAGGTGCAGCGTGCCGCGCGCACCGTGGGCGAACGCCTGCAGTTCGCCGCGCAGCTGCGCCTGCTGCTGCAGGATCAGGCGCGCGTGATGGGCCAGTGCGGCACCCGCTTCGGTGAGGCTGATGCCGCGCGGGTGACGGGTCAGCAGCGCCGTGCCAGCGTCGGTTTCGATGGCGCGCAGGCGTTCGCTGGCCGATCCCAGTGCCAGATTCGCCTCCATCGCGCCGGCGGTGATGCTGCCGGCTTCGGCCACCGCCAGGAACAGGCGCAGATCGGCAATGTCCAAGCGCATGTCGTTTGCTCCGCTCGGCCCTGCCTTCGGCTGGTCCGAAGGCGCAGGCGGGAAGACCGCATTGTGCGCGCCTGCGGCGCCGGCTCCAATGGCGGCATGAACGAGACGACATACTTCTATGGGTTGCTGGTGGTGGTGTTCGTGCTGGCCGGGGTGGTCAAGGGCGTGACCGGCATGGGCCTGCCGACGGTGGCGATGGGATTGCTGGGCGGCGCGTTGTCGCCGGTGGCGGCGGCCTCGATGCTGTTCATTCCCACCTTCGTCACCAATGCCTGGCAGTTGCTGTCCGGGCCATCACTGGGCCGCACCCTGCGGCGGCTGTGGCCGATGATGCTGTCCGTGGTGGTGGTGACGCTGGGCTCGGCCGCGCTGCTGGTACGGGTGGATCGTGATGCCTCGCGCGCCGCGTTGGGCGTGGCGCTGGTGGTGTATGCGCTGTACGCACTGGTGGCGCCGGTGTTCCGCGTACCGCAGCGGAGCGAGCGCTGGCTGGGGCCGCTGGTCGGGGCGGTGTCCGGCGTGGTCACCGGCGCCACCGGCGTGTTCGTCATGCCGGCGGTGCCGTACCTGCAGTCGCTGGGCCTGCAGCGCGAGGAGCTGGTGCAGGCACTGGGCCTGGCGTTCACCGTCTCGACGATCTCGCTGACCACCGGGCTGGTGCTCAACGGTGCGTTTGGCGTGCAGCAACTGGGATTGAGCGCGCTGGCGGTGCTGCCGGCGCTGCTGGGCATGTGGCTGGGGCAGGTGATCCGCCAGCGCATCAGTGCGCGCGTGTTCCGTGCCTGCTTCCTCGGCTTCCTGCTGCTGCTGGGCCTGGAGCTGATGCTGCGTTCGTGGTGGTGATGCCGACCGGACGCCAGACAAGAAAAAACCCGCTTTCGCGGGTGTTTTTCATTCTCGACATGGTGCCCAGGAGAGGACTCGAACCTCCACGAAGTTGCCCCCGCTAGCACCTGAAGCTAGTGCGTCTACCAATTCCGCCACCTGGGCGTCGAGGAGGAGAATTATGGGGTGCCGTGACGGAGGTGTCAACACCCTTCTGAAATTCCTGCGTCCAACGCGCTCAGTAGATCCACGCCATGCGTGGATGGGTGCGGCAGCCGGATTACAGGCAAAAAAAATCCCCGCCGAAGCGAGGAGTTTTTTCGTTGGTGCCCAGAAGAGGACTCGAACCTCCACGGTTTTACCCGCTAGTACCTGAAACTAGTGCGTCTACCAATTCCGCCATCTGGGCGTTCCAGAGGCGCAATTGTGAAGATGAACACGCAGGCTGTCAACGATTTTGTGAACGTTTTTCACCCGATTGTTCAAAGACGGGCGCTGACCCGTTCTGCACGCCCACAGCGGCTACCATGGAGGGCGATGACTACCAAAAAACCAAGCAAGGGCGGGAGCAAGTCCCGCAGTGAAGCCCCCAACAAGGGCACCAAGCAGGGCACTGCCCGCAACAACAAGCCGGGCAAGCCGTTGCCGGGCTGGCTCCCCGCACTGGCCGAAGGCGGTGCACCGCCTCCGGGGCGTGGCCGCCGCAACGCCGAGCCGCCGGGCCCGGCAACGGGTCGCAAGCTGCCACCGGCGGGCAAGGTGATCGATGATCCCTACGCCTCCCGCGAAGCGGAAAAGTACGAACAACCCATTGCCAGCCGCGAGGCCATCCTGGCCCTGCTGGAACGCTGCGAAGGGCCGCAGACGGCTGAGGAACTCGGCGCGCGCCTGGGCCTGACCGCACCGGACCGTGCCGAAGCGCTGTCGCGCCGGCTTGGCGCCATGGTCCGCGACGGCCAGCTGGTGCAGAACCGCCGCGGCGGCTTCGCGCCCATCCAGACGTTGAACCTGGTCACCGGCGTGGTGATCGCCAATCCGGAAGGGTTCGGCTTCCTGCGCCCGGTCGAGGGCGGTGACGATCTGTTCCTGCCGCCCTATGAAATGCGC
>NZ_JBFTNR010000378.1:0-4099 GCF_056665995.1 Stenotrophomonas sp. 05L44_2 | reverse complement strand
GTGTAGGGCTGGCCGACCAGGCTCTGCACCTGGSTGGCATCRCAGKTGCCGACCGGCGGYGCTTCGGTGGCCTTGCCGGCTTCGTCGGCCGGCGCCTTGGCGGCCTCGGCGGCCTGCTGTGCGTGGGCGGTGGCCGAATCCTGCTCATCCAGCGACGGCGCCTGGCAGGCGGTCAGGGCCAGCACGGCCGGCAGCAGCAGGGCGGAGAGGGAACGGGCGCGGATCGGGAACGACATCATGACTCCGGAATGGAAGGGACGGTGAAAGGCCGAGCATAGCGGCGAACCCGCCCTCACGTGTTTGTCTTGCGTTATTGACGTGGCCACGCCGCGCCGATCGGCAGACTGCAGGCATGCCAGCGACCCCCACACCCGAACGCCAGGCCGCGCGCGCCGCCGGCCTGCGCTACGTCGATGACACCCAGCCCGGTTTCAGCCGCGTCCGCGCCGGCAAGGGTTTTTCCTATCGCGATGCCGATGGTCATGTCGTGCGCGATGCCGCCACCCTGCAGCGCATCCGCGCGCTGGCCATTCCACCGGCCTATACCGCCGTGTGGATCTGTGCCCGCGCCGATGGCCACCTGCAGGCCACCGGCCGCGACGCGCGTGGGCGTAAGCAGTACCGCTACCACGCCGACTGGGCGGCCGTTCGCGACGCCGGCAAGTTCGACCGCACCATCGCCTTCGGCCAGGCGTTGCCGGCGCTGCGGCGGCGCCTGGGCCGCGACCTCAAGCGCAGCGGTTTCCCGCGCGAGAAGGTGCTGGCGGTTGTGGTCGCGCTGCTGGCCGACACGCTGGTGCGGGTGGGCAATGAAACCTATGCGCAGGAGAACAAGTCATACGGCCTGACAACGTTGCGCAACCGTCACTTGGACCTGCTTCGGGGTGGCCGGGTGCGCATGCGCTTCCGCGGCAAGTCCGGGCAGTTGCAGGAGGTGGTGGTCGGTGACCGTCGGCTGGGCGCGCTGGTGCGCAGCGTGCAGCAGCTGCCGGGTCAGGCCCTGTTCCAGTACCGCGACGACGCGGGCGAGGTGCAGCCGGTGGATTCGGGCGCGGTGAACGACTACCTGCGCGAGGTGATGGGCGAGGACTTCACCGCCAAGGACTTCCGCACCTGGGGCGGCACGATGGCGGCGGTGCAGGCCTTCGCCGCCACCGAGCTGCCCGAGCCGGCCAGCCAACGCGCGCTGGCCAAGGCGCAACGCGAGGTGGTGTGCCAGGTGGCTGCGCGCTTGGGCAATACGCCAGCGGTATGCCGCAAGGCCTACATCGATCCCTGCGTGTTCGCCGGTTGGGAACGCGGCGAACTGACCGCACTGGCGGGCCTGCGCGGCCCGCGGCAGTGGGAGCAGGCGACACTGAAGGTGCTGCGCCGGGCCCGGCGGCTCAGCCGCAAGGCAGGTCAGCCGCAGTAGATGGCGGTGATGTTGTTGGTGCGGCCGGTTTCGATGGTCAGGCGATCCCCACCTTCCGTCGCTGCGCCGGCGGCCGGATCGGCAGCGCCGCTGGCGGTGTTGCCGCTGCGCTCGCGGCTGCCGCGGGTTACCTGCACGTGCAGGCTGTCGCTGTCCACGCGCGCACGTTCGATGGTCATGCCCGAAGCGGCCAGGCCGACTGCGCCGCGCACCTTGTCGGTGTGGCACTGGCCTGAAATCACCCCATCGATCGGCTGGACCTGGGCGACCGGGCTGCTGCTGCAGGCGGCGAGAGCGAAGCAGACGGCGGCGGTGGCAATGGCATGTTTCATGGGGGACGTTCCTCGTGTTGTGGCCTGCAGGGTGCGACGACACGCGTGGTGGCGGAATGAATGCCGTGCACGCGATGGACACAGTGCGCTCACTGCCGCCAACAGCCTGCGTGGAGACACTGCACGAGCGGCGCACGCCGCCCCCGGTACTGCGGCGCACGCGCCCCGGTAGTGSCGGCCGCTGGCCGGCAACCCCCATCCTCCCGAGGAGACCTGCATGGCCACCACCAAGAAGACCCCCACCCGCCGCAAGGCATCGCCGAAGGTACGCAAAGGCACCCAGGCAGCGCCCGCCGCCGCCGAAGCCACGGCCGAGCGCCCGCGCGTGGTGAAGACCGCCACCCGCAAGGCCGCCGCTTCCGATCCGCGCGCGGCGCGTGTCGCAGCACGGCAGCGGCGCCTGCAGGACCAGGAAAAGGCGAAGGATGTACGCGTGGCGAAGAAGGCGGCAAAAAAGAAGACCGCCACCCAGGCCGGACCGCGCCATCAGCCGAAGAAGATGCCGGCGCAGCATCTGGCCAAGCCCGGCCATGAGCACGCACTGGAACTGGCGCCGCGCTTCCTCGCGCCGGATTACGTCGGCAGCGGCAAGCTGCAAGGGATGCGAGCCATCGTCACCGGTGGTGATTCCGGCATCGGCCGTGCGGTGGCGGTACTGTTCGCCCGCGAAGGCGCCGACGTTGCCGTGCTGCATCTGGATGAAGCCAAGGACGCCGAGTTGACGCGTCAGCACGTGGAAAAAGAGGGCGGCCGCTGCGTGGTGATCGCCGGCGACGTGCGCGACCCGCGCTTCTGCAACAAGGCAGTCAAACAGGTGGCCAAGGCGTTTGGTGGCATCGACATCCTGGTCAACAACGCGGCGTTCCAGCTGCACTGCGAGCGCCTGGAAGACCTGGAAGATGCGCACCTGCAGGAAACCCTGCAGACCAACATCGGCGGTTACATCCAGATGGCACGCGCAGTGCTGCCACACCTGGGCGAGGGCGCCAGCATCATCAACACCGGCTCGGAAACCGGCCTGTTCGGCAGCAAGGCACTGATCGATTACTCGGCTACCAAGGGTGCGATCCATGCGTTCACCAAGGCGCTGGCCAGCCAGTTGCTGCCACGCGGCATCCGGGTCAACTGCGTGGCGCCGGGTCCGGTGTGGACGCCGTTGAACCCGGCCGACAAGCAGGCCAAGGACGTGGCCGAGTTCGGCAAGGGCAGTGACATGGGGCGGCCGGCACAGCCCGAAGAACTGTCGCCGGCCTATGTGTTCCTGGCCTCGCCGGCCTGCGCCAGCTACATCAGCGGGGTGATCCTGCCGGTGATGGGCGGGCCGCGCGGCTAGCGCGCGGCGGCGACGCCCTTGGGCGCGGCAGTGTAGAAACCGGCGATGCGCGGTATGAACTGCTGCGGATTGGCGCCGACCAGATTGGTCAGCACGACAACGGCGAGCTCGCGCTCTGGGTAGACGATGAAGGCCGAGCGCGCGCCGCCCATGCCACCCACCTGCAGGTCGGGTGCGGTGTTGAACACCGGCCAGCCTGCGGCCCAGTCGCCGGCACTGCCATCATTGAGGCGTTCCGCCGTCCACATCTGCTGCATCGCGCGCTGCTCCAGCAGGCGTCCCTCCTGCAATGCAACCAACCAGCGCGCGGTGTCATCAGCCGTGGTGAGGATGCCGCCGCCGGCCCACAGGCTGGGCGGCATGTCGTAGAACCAGTGCGACAGGCGCGGCGTTGCATCCTTTGCATCGGTGGCGCGTGGCAGGTAGCTGTACATCGTCGCCGTATCCGGGATCAGGTCGTAGCTGTCGCCGAACGTGGTGCGTGCCATGCGCGCGGTGGAGAACTGGCCGGTGGCCAGGAAGCGTTCGTAGGGCATGCCGGATTGCCGCGCGATGATCCGCGCCAGCAGCAGGTAGTTGGTCTGGTTGTACTGGAAGCGCTCGCCGGCCCTGGCCTCTGCCGGCAGCGCGCGAACCGCCTGCCATGCATCCTGTTCCGAGCCCCCACCCAGCAATCCCTCAGCATCGAGGATGTCGGGCAGGCCGGAAGTGTGGGCGAGCAGCTGGCGCACCCGCACCGCCCGCCAGCTTTCGGGCAGGTCGTCGAGATAGCGCGCGATGGGCGCGTCCAGATCCACCCGCCCGTCCTGTGCCAGCTGCGCCAGAGCGACGCCGGTGAAGGATTTGGTGGCCGAGTTGAGCGGGAACCGGGTGCTGCGGGTGGCGACCACGCCGTTCTCGACGTTGGCCAGCCCATAGGTTTCCGACAGCACCACCTGGCCATCCTTGACCACCGCGATCTGCAGGCCCGGGATGCGCTGTTCCTGCATGGTCTGGCGGATGAAACGACGGGTCTGGTCG
>NZ_JBFTNR010000377.1:0-4101 GCF_056665995.1 Stenotrophomonas sp. 05L44_2 | reverse complement strand
GTGGTAGTTCTTGTCGCCCACGTGTTCGAACATGCCGATCGAGAAGATCGCATCGAAAGGTTCATCAAGTTCGCGATAGTCCTGCAACCGGATCTCGATCGGCAGGCCAGCGCACAGCGTGCGGGCGAAGTCGGCCTGCTCCTGCGAGATGGTGATGCCCACGCCACTGACACCGTATCGTTCGGCGGCGAACTTCAGCGCCTCGCCCCAACCGCAGCCGATGTCCAGCACGCGTTGCCCGGGACGCAGCCCCAGCTTGCGGCACACCAGGTCCAGCTTGGCTTCCTGCGCGCCATCCAGATCGTCGGCATTGCGCCAGTAACCACAGCTGTAGACCAGGCGCTGGCCGAGCATCGCCTGGTACAGGTCATTGCCAAGGTCATAGTGGCGGCGGCCGACTTCATAGCTGCCCGCCCCGGACTGCAGGTTGAACAGGCGCGCCTTCAAGGCGTCGGCCACCTCGCGCCAGCCGTGCACCCGTTCGTCCAGGTGCGCCTGCATCAGGTGGTACAGGAACTCGTCGAGGACGTTGGCATCCCACCAGCCGTCCATGTAGCTCTCGCCCAGGCCGAGTGAGCCGTGCGCGATGACCCGCGCGAAGAAGCGCGGGTCATGCACCTGGATATCCTGCGGCCGGGTTCCATCGATCTGGACCCCGGCCTCGTGGAGCAGGCCGGTGACCCGCTCCTGCAACCCTGTATCCACGTCACCTCCTCGTCTACGGTTACCCGCGTGCGAACAGCTCCACGTAGTCCTTGGCCACGTGTGGCAACAACACCGAAGCCGGCACATCGGCGGTCTGGGTGCCGTCCGAGTATGGACCCACCTGGTAGGGCGGGAACACGAAGCGCAGCGCGGTGATCTGTCCCTTGTCGTCGGTCAGCGGCTGGAACTGGCTGAAGTTGTCGGCCTGCGGACCGGTGCCGTCGGCGATCATCCGCGAGGCGTTGCGCAGCGATTCCTGCAGCTGCGACGGGTCCATGTCCTCGCCGCTGAGGCGGGTGGCCACACGCTCGCGCAGCTGGTCGGCGACGAAATCGCTGATCGCTTTCCAGCCCTTGGCATCGGCCACCAGCTTGTCGGCGCTCAGCATCTGCTGCTGCGCCGGCAGCCACACGAAACGAGCCACCAGCGGYTCGCCATGGGCGCCGCCGGTGTAGCGGCTGCCGTCGGCACTGACCACCACCAGCTGCGGCGTCTCCAGCAGCTTCTCGAAGCTCAGCGACAGCTCATAGGGCATGGTCGGCTTGTCGTTGCCCAGCCCGTCCAGCGCCTGCTGCAGATCGCTGCGGGCGGAGGTGGCATAGGCCTGCAGCGCGCGTGCCAGGCCCGGATAACGATCGATGCCCGCCGGGTAGCTGATGCCAACCACTTCACGTTCGTTGTTCTCGATCACATCGCGCAGATCCAACGGCGCTTCCGCCGCGGGTGCCTCGGCGGTGCCGGTGGTTTCGGCCGCAGGTGCGGCATCGGTGGCCGGAGCCGCCTCGTTCTCGCGCTGGCAACCGGCCAGCAACAGCACGCCCATAGCGCCGGCCAGCACGCTGGCGTGCAGTGGCCGGTTGTTTCCAATCTTCATCGGGATCCCCTGTTCATGTTCATGCATCATCGCCTGCCTTGGCTGAAGGGTGGCCCGCTGGATTCAGCCCACAAGCAGATCGTGGTACTCCTCGTGCCGCTGCAGGAAGGCCTCGGCATAGGCACATGCCGGCACCACCTTGTACTTCTGCTCACGGGCGAAACGCAGTGCGACCCGGGTCAGCTCACCGGCAATGCCGCGGCCGGCGATCGGCTCGGGCACTTCGGTATGGGTGATGACCATCCGCCTGCGCTTGATCTGGTACTCCAACAGTGCCACCTGCCCACGCACACGGGCGGTGAAACGGTGATTGACCTGATCGTGTTCGACCTCGTAAGCCAGACCGGGGGGCGTGACCGAAGCCATGGGACTGTCTCCTGCGGCGACTGCGTGGATGGTGCGCACGCGGGCGCCATGATCGCGTGAAGCCTGAACAGGGACAAGTCTGCGCCCGTTGCGTCAGTTGTTGCCCTCAAGCTTCAGGCCAACCGGCCGCTAACCCCTCTGCAGGGGTGCGCCAGCCTGGCATGCCCCTTGCGACAGTTGACCAAGCGATCTGCCGTGGAGGCCCGTGATGCACCCCAGCGATTCCCAATCCGATACCGATCACGCCCTGCTGGAGGGCCTGCTGCAACTGGCCGTGGAGGGACAGACCGAAGACCAGGCGTTCCAGAGCATCGGCGAGGAAGTGTTCTCCCGCCTGCTCGATACCTACGGTCAGCAGACCCGGGCCTGACCCGGAGCGGGGCCGCGGCCCCGGGGGTCGGATCCAGTGGATCCGACCCCGGCCACCCTCAGCCGCCGCCGAGGCGGAAGGTCGGGTTGGACAGTTCGCGCAGGAAGTGACTGAAGATGCTCGGCTGCATGGCCAGCATGAAGATCACGCCGAACGCCGCACCGGCCAGGTGCGCGCTGTGGTTGATGCGATCGCCACCGCGCTTGTCCATCCAGATGCTGTAGCCGACGTAGAACGCGGCATAGACGATCGCCGGCGCCGGGATGAAGAACACCAGGATGATCGACCACGGCTTGATCAGGATGAAGGCGAACAGCACCGCCGACACCGCCCCGGACGCACCGAGGCTGAGGTAGTTCGGGTTCTTCTGGTTCTTCAGGTAGCTGGGCAGGATCGAGACCAGCAACGCACCGACGTAGAACGCCGGATAGACCAGATAGCTGCCGGTCAGCTGCACCATCACGCTCTCGATGAACCCCCCGAAGAAGAACAGGGTGATCATGTTGAAGATCAGGTGCGACCAGTCGGCATGGATGAAGCCGTAGGTGATCAGGCGGTCGTACTGGCGGTGGCGATCCACCGCCGGCGGCCACAGGATCAGGCGGTCGGCCAGCTTGCGGTTGTTGAACGCCATCCACGACAGGATGGCGGTGATGGCGATCAACAGCAGATTGACGGGGGTCATGTCAGGCTCAGGCGGTGCGGTAGTTGTCGACCATACGATAGCGTCGTGCATACCAACCAAAGGCCAACGCCGCGATGAAGGCGAAGCCGGCGAAGAAGAACATCAGGAATGCCGCCTCGCTCAACCCGGTCCCCGCGATCTGGTGGGTCACCGTCTCGTTGCGTACGGCCGCATTGGACAGCAGCACCCACAGGTTGCCGATGGTGGTGGTCAGGTTCCAGAAGCTCATCACCACGCCCTTCATCGCCTGCGGGGCCTGGCTGTAGGCRAACTCCAGGCCGGTGGCCGAGACCAGCACCTCRCCGAAGGTCAGCAGCGCGTASGGCAGCATCTGCCAGAAGATCGACATCGCATTGCCGCCATCCATCACCACCTGGATGCCACCCACCACGATCCAGGCCAGGCCGCTGAAAGCGATGCCGGCGGTCATCCGGCGCAGCGCGGTGGGCTCGAAACCGAAGCGGCGCAGGGCTGGGTACAGCACCAGGTTGTTGAACGGAATCAGGATCATCACCAGCAGCGGGTTCAGCGCCTGCATCTGCGAGGCGGTAAACCAGCTCGGCATCTGCATCTGCTGGCCCTGCAGCACCCAGGTCGAAGCTTTCTGGTCGAACAGCGAGAAGAACGGCGTGGTCAGGGCGAAGATCACCAGCACGCGCAGCACCGAGCGCACGCCTTCCACGGCTTCGGCCGGATGCTGGCCGCGCGCGCGGTCCAGCTGCAGCCAGGTGCCACCACCGATGCCCGCGAGGATCGAGACCAGCGCCAGGCACAGGCAGATCACGATGCCGAGCGAGCCGATCAGGCCGAACGAGGCCACCGCCAGCACCAGGCCGAGCACGGCGATCACAAGGCCCGGACGGCCCTGGCCGGCCACCCGCGTGGTCAGCGCGGTGCGCACCACATTGGCGAACGAATGCGGGTCCTTCGGCGGCAACGGCACCAGCACGTAGCGCTTGCGGCCCAGCCAGARCACGAAGGTGGCGATGAACATCAGGATGCCCGGAATACCAAACGCCCACTGCGGGCCCCAGTTCTTCAGCACCAGCGGGATCAGCAGCGAGGCGAACAACGAACCGAAATTGATGATCCAGTAGAAGG
>NZ_JBFTNR010000376.1:0-4107 GCF_056665995.1 Stenotrophomonas sp. 05L44_2 | reverse complement strand
GTGTGGGGTGGAGGGACCGCAGGCGCCATGGATGGCGCCTACGAGCCTACACGGACGTACTTGCGGCGCGTCCCGCAACCCCACATCGCCCCACCAGCCCACAGACGTCGCCGAGCCGATACGCTTTGGCCGTTGCCGTTGCCTGGCTTGTAGAAAGCGCCCGCCGGCCGCAGGCCGGCCAACATCCCCCCGCTGCGCTGCGGCGCGACCTGCGGCCGACCGATCTGGGATAATGCGCGTTCTTGTTTCCTCTGCTGCCGGACCCGGTCATGACCCAGAAGACGCTGCTCAACGATACCCACCGCGCCCTTGGCGCCAAGATGGTCGATTTCGGGGGTTGGGACATGCCCATCCACTACGGCTCGCAGCTGGACGAGCACCACCTGGTGCGTCGTGAGTCGGGCGTGTTCGACGTCAGCCACATGACCGTGGTCGACCTGCGCGGCGACCAGGTCAAGCCGTTCCTGCGCCGCCTGCTGGCCAACTCGGTCGACAAGCTCAAGGCCACCGGCAAGGCGTTGTACTCGTGCATGCTGAATCCGCAGGGCGGCGTCATCGACGACCTGATCGTCTATTACCTGGGCGACGACTTCTTCCGCATGGTGGTCAACGCCTCCACCCGCGAGAAGGATCTGGCGTGGCTGCGCGAGCAGGCTGCGCCGTTCAACGTCTCGGTCGAACAGCGTCCAGACCTGGCGATCCTCGCTGTGCAGGGTCCGCAGGCGCGCGACATCGTCATCGGCCTGGCCCGCGAAGCCGACCGTGAGTCGCTGGGCAAGCTCGGCCGTTTCGCCGCGCTGCAGGTGCAGTCCGACGACGGCGTTGAACTGTTCGTCGCCCGCACCGGCTACACCGGCGAAGACGGTTTCGAGATCCTGCTGCCGCAGGATGCCGTGGTCGCGTTCTGGAACCGCCTGCTTGCTGCCGGCGTGAAGCCGGCCGGTCTTGGCGCGCGCGATACCCTGCGCCTGGAAGCCGGCATGAATCTGTACGGCCAGGACATGGACGAAGCGATCAGCCCCTACGAAGCGGCGCTGGCCTGGACGGTGTCGCTGGACGAGGGTCGCGACTTCATCGGCCGCGACGTGCTGGAGGCGCAGAAGGCGGCTGGCAACGCACGTCAGATGATCGGCCTGGTGATGGATGAGAAGGGCGTGCTGCGCCATGGCCAGGCGGTCACCACTGCCGGCGGCCAGGGCGAGATCCTGTCCGGCACCTTCTCGCCGACCCTGGCCAAGGGCATCGCATTCGCGCGCGTGCCGGCCGGTGAACTCGGTCAGGTCACCGTCGACATCCGCGGCCGTCAGGTGCCGGTGCGGGTGGTCAAGTTCCCGTTCGTGCGCGAAGGCCAGGCCCAGCCCGGCGTGCTTGGCGACGCCTGATCCAAACATGCCGGTCGTCACTGCCAGCAGTGGCGGCCGGTTGGTTACACTAGCCCCGTTTTTTCCACCCCCTGCATATCTCTGGAGCAGTCCCATGAGCGAGATCCCCGGCGACCTCAAGTTCCTCAAGTCCCATGAGTGGGCCCGTGTCGAAGGCAATGGCCGCGTGACCGTCGGTATTTCCGACCACGCCCAGGGCCTGCTGGGTGACCTGGTCTACGTCGAGCTGCCCGAAGTCGGCGCGACCGCCAAGGCCAACGAGCAGATCGCGGTCGTCGAGTCGGTGAAGGCCGCCTCCGACGTCTACAGCCCGATCAGCGGCACCATCGTCGAGGTCAACTCGGCACTGGCCGACAAGCCGGAAACCATCAACGAAGACGCCTACGGCGATGGCTGGATGTTCGTTGTCGAAGTGTCCAACAGCGACGAGCTCAACGAGCTGCTGGACCCGGACGCGTACGCCGAAGGCCTGGAAGACGAAGAGCACTGAGTCGTCGTTTCCCCGGTACGAAAACGGCCACCCTCGGGTGGCCGTTTTCGTTTTGGAGGAGGCTTCGAACTTATGCCGGCCGGTTCGCCGCATGCCATCGCCATGGCATCAGTCGGTGTTGAGCGCGGGCAAAAGGCGTGCGCAGTTTTGCGCAAATCCGCGTTTCCACCCCCGCGGCGGCGCGCCCGGATGTGAAAAGTTTTTGGCCTTGTTGCAGGACCGTTGTGCTGGCGTTGGCGCGTGCGTTGCCATGCATGGCCGCGTCGCCGCGTGGCGTTCCGCTTCAGGCCCCTACATGACGCAGAGTGCTTATTTCAAGTGTTTTTTCTTCGCTGTTCGTGCGCAGTTGATGGCAGCGACGATGCGCGATGCAGTGTTTGCCGGCGCTCGCGGAGGAACATCGGCAGGCGCGGGAAGGGCTTCCGGGACGCGGCGGATGTGAAAATTTTTCGCGGGGGTTGTTGACAGTAAAAAAAACCGTGATTAGGTTTCGCCTCAGCAGACCTTGCCTGCCAAACCGAGTGCGCAGAATCAATCGTCCGATGCGAAGCAGCCCCTCGAAGACCACCGCGATCCTGACGACGGTGGAGATGGCCCCGCTTCCCCTCGAGAAATGCAAGGCAACCCCTGTTCCGATGCCTGCTCCGCCGATCGTGGCGGGCATCACCGCATCCGTAACGGCGCGCCCGACGCGCCGGCGGTCCCCGCACGCAGCATGGGCGGGTTTGATCCACCTGGGCGTTTCAACTCCCTATCACTGACGAGGAGCCATCACCATGGCAACCAAGAAAGCTGCGAAGAAAAAGCCCGCCGCCAAGAAAGCGGTGAAGAAGGTCGCCAARAAGGCCGCTGCCAAGAAGGCAGTGAAGAAGGTCGCGAAGAAGGCGACTGCCAAGAAGGCAGTGAAGAAGGCTGCCAAGAAGGTCGCCAAGAAGGCCACGGCGAAGAAGACAGTGAAGAAGGCGGCCAAGAAGGTAGCCAAGAAGTCCGCTGCCAAGAAGGCCGTAAAGAAGACCGCGAAGAAGGCCGTCAAGAAGGTAGCCAAGAAGGCCACCAAGAAGACTGCCAAGAAAGCCGCCAAGAAGACCACTGCCCGCAAGCCGGCCAAGAAGGTCGCCAAGAAGGCAGTGAAGAAGGCGACAAAGAAGACCGCCAAGAAGGCAGTGAAGAAGACTGCGAAGAAGGCGACCAAGAAGGCTGCCCCGAAGAAGGCTGCCAAGAAGGTTGCCAAGCGCAAGCCGGCCGCCCGCAAGAAGAAGGCCGCTCCGGTGGCCCTTCCGGCAACTCCGGCACCGCTGATCTAAGTACTTCCCGATAGCCGTACCCTGAGACCCCTTCCCCGACTGCCCAGCGGGGAGGGGGTTTTTTTATGGGCTGCCTGCGCCTGGCCAGCTGCGTTCACCCGCTGCGTCGCAGGGAAACCGCTCGACCAGGAAATCCACGAAGCTGCGCAGCCGGGTGGAGTGATACCGGTCGTGCGGATAGACCACGTGCATGGGCCGACCGTGCCGGCCATGTTCCGGCAGCAACGGGACCAGGCTACCCGCATCGATGTCTGCTGCCAGCAGCAGGCTCGACTGCAGGATGATGCCCAGGCCCTGCAGCGCGGCCAGCCGCAACGCTTCGCCGTTGTTGATCTGCAACCGTCCCGAAGGCGGCGCTGGCAATGCCACTTCGTTGCCCAGCCAGTGCGACAGCGCAGCAGGATCCAGCGACAGGCATTGATGCTGCTGCAGCTCCTGCGCGTTGTGCGGCGTGCCATGCCGTGTGAGATAGGCCGGCGATGCACACAGGGTCAGCCGGTAGGCGCTGAGCGGACGCGCTACGAGATGCGTGGCGTCGGCCAGCGTGCCGATGCGGATGGCGGCCTCGAACYCCTCATCGGCCAGTTCGACCACGCGATCGGTCAGGACCAGTTCGACACTGACCTCGGGGTAGCGGTCCATGTAGGTCGACAGTGCCGGCACCAGCGCATGCGTGCCGAAGATCACCGGTGCACTGATCCGCAGCGTGCCCGCCGGTGCCAGGTGGTGATGCTGGGCCTGCGCATCGGTTTCCTCCACCAGGCGCAGGATCTCTTTGCAGCGGCCGAAGTAGGCCTCACCGAAAGCGGTCATATGCTGCCGACGGGTCGTGCGGTTCAACAACTGCATGCCCAGCCGTTCTTCCAGGGCGCGCAGGTGCTTGCCGGCCATCGTCGCGGAGATGTCCAGTGCCGATGCCGCGGCACTGAGG
>NZ_JBFTNR010000375.1:0-4108 GCF_056665995.1 Stenotrophomonas sp. 05L44_2 | reverse complement strand
ACCAAATCAAGACCATCAGCGATTTTGTGGATGGTCTATTGAAGGATATTGCGATGGGAGTGCAGCCGCTGAACGCCATATCAGCTCGCTGTATGCGAACAGTCTTCGTAAAATTTGAGCACTACGATGAACTGGCCGCAACTTTTATGAACCTGACATAGCTCCGTTCCGTTGTGCAGGACGGCGAGGGAACGCCGCAGCGTGAGGGGTTTGGCCCAGCACTGCGGCGCATAAGAGCCTTGCCCGATCCGGATCGCCTGACTCAATTTAACGAAGCCTGTGAGCAACCTTCGCGAACATGCGTCAGCAGCAGCGATTTCAGCCTAAACAGGCCGTCGTCCTTGGGATCGTATCCGTGGAACATCATGTAATCGTTGCCGCGTTCGCGCACCACGCTGTTGTGACCTAGGCCGATCCCGCGGCTGTTGCCGTGCAGCACTGAATTGACACTCGCTCAACGCCACTTCCGGCCAATATCGGTCGTTGCCAGCGCCCGAACTAGGCGGTGCCAAGAAGCGGAGCGAGGCGCTTGAACGCGGTCCCTATATTTCACTCGAACTCGAGGCGGCAGTGAGCGGCGACGTCGGAAAATCCTGTCGACGCAGCAGCGGATTGTCGTACAAGGTCATGGCCATGCCCTTCTGCCTCGCGCGGTCGGCCAGGGCGTCATCGCTTCACTCGGTCCTGAACCTCGCAACCTACCTTGCTTGGGCGGAGGTGGTTGCTAATCGCGCCACGGCCACACCATATCGTCCGTGTTTCGGCGCAAGAAGGTCCGCTGCAGGGAGAGGGCAGACTTTTCGGCGCCGTGTTTCCAGCGTGGTCGGTTCATGGCCCAGTGTCGGCGCCTGCGGGTCCGCTCTGCCTCGTCCAGCGAAGCCGCTTCCTCCTGCATCCAGCACAGGGCGCGCCGATCGGCACAGTAGTCGAACAACACCCAAGCGGCGAAGGCCGCTTCCGGGTCGTCGCGCTGCCAGTACTCGCGCCACCAATGGCGGGCGCAGGCTTCCAGGTATCGCAAGCGCGCCGCACCCCGCCGGATCTCCTGGGCCCACGAGCGCGACGGGCCCTCAGGCCATGCCCCCGCCACCGGCAGCTCGTTGCCCACCAGAAAGCCGCGCAGGACCTCCGCGCGCTGCTGCCGCCAAGGCACATGCGAGCCCAGGTCGCGCACGATCACCGCCTCGAGCCAGGCCGCGCCGCCGTTGAGTTGTGCCGCGAGTGCCAGCTCGTACAGCTGCGCATCGGTGTTAGTGTGTTTCGGGTCAAGCAGCGCCTCGCGCAGGGCGATGACCTCGGCCGAGGCCGGGACCCGGAACAGCATGTGCCAAAGGTCGGGCAGCTTCGCCGCGCCCATGACCCGTGTACGCATAGCGCCGCCCACGGCGCGCCATATGCTCGCGCCAAGCGCCGGCTGCGCAATAAGCAGCGCTTCGGCAATCGCCAGGAACAGCCCCTCGGCCAACTGCACGCGCCGCACGAACTCGGTGCTCGAGGTCTCGTGTCCGTCGATCCACCGCGTGAGCAGGTCGGGAGCGTGCTGCAGGATGGCGTGCCCGTCTTCGCGCGTGACGAACTCCAGATACAGGCTGGCACCCTCCTCGCGCGCCTTGGCGACGCGCTCGCGTGCCGTCTCGCTCGCACGCCGGTACGCCTCCTGCTGCGCTGCTTCATCGAAAGCGTGCTCGAATGCTTCGGCCGAGTTCGGGTCCTCGGGAGGCATGGGGCGGACTGAGTACCGCGGCGGTCGTTTCGATGCGTCCGTGCGCTGCACGAAGATCTGAGCGCCGGGGTCGGGGGCGTCACGCGGACCGCCGGCGAGAATGGCATCCAGCCGCTCCATGGCGACGCGTGCTTCCGAGGCGTCGTTTCCGCGCAGGCGTACGGCCTCCAACAAGCGCCACGGTGCCAGGCGCGTGGCAACCTGCTCGAACGGCTGGCCGCGGGTGGCCTCGATGAGCGCACCGGATGCGGCGTGTGCCGCGAGCGTGTCGCCATAGAGCGTAAAGCCCCAGCCCGCCTGGTCCAAGTGCTTGCCAAGGCGACGGGGATCGGCGGCGGCCAGAACCATGAACGCCAGACGCACGTCGATCTCGTCGGTCGAGTTCGTCTTCTCCAGCAGCCAGTCCCACGCCCTATCGCTCAGCGTCGGCGGCTCGGTGATCAACAGCACCAAGACGTCCTGCTGCTGCTTGGGCGGGCCGAACCGATAGCGCTCGATCAACTGATCGACCTCAGTGCTGCTCATCGGGCGCAGGTCATCGGTGATCGTGGTCGCGATGCCCGACAGGTCGGCTTCCACGACCAGCACGGCCTGCGCCAGTGCGTCGAGATCGGTCAGTTCGGTCAGCAGCAACTGCGTCGCGACATGGGTCTCATCGCCTTCGCAGGGATCGCGTTCGACTGTTCGCAAGGTGCGGGCCGCCGCAGCCTGCTGGGGCCCGTGCAACAAGAGTGCATCATTCTGGTGCCAGGCGCGCGCGGCGCGTGCAACCACAGTCGTCGGAGCCCGCGTCACCAGTTTGCGATGCAAGTCCGCCAGCACCTGCGGCGCGCAGCGCGCCAAGACCGCCTGCTGCTCATTGAAGCTAAGGTCTTCGCGCGTCGCGTAACGGCCGGTACGCACGTCGACCAGCGGGAACTCGCGCGCCGCGTCGGCGACGGCTTGGCAGAAGGCGGGAGGTGGCTCGAAACTCGGATCGAACCACACGTCATCGCATTTGCGCAGACGTACGTGCAGTGGCAGGGTCTCATCCACCAGCACCGCTGATACGTGTCGGCGCTCCAGCCGAAAGTATAGGCTTCGGCCGGGATCGGACAGGTAGTGCTCCTCGTAGGTAAACGGTCGGCCCATGACCACGTTCAGTGCCGCAGCGGCCTCGTTGTCCTCTTCACGGCCCGACACGTGCAGTAGCAGCTCGGCGACCCGCCGCGCCAGTTGAGGATGCACGCCGACTTCGGGCACGCGACTAGCCATGTCTGCTGCGGCTGCCCGCACGCTTCTTGCGACGGAATCGGCATCGACCGAATTGAACAGGTACACCCAGCGCAGCTGATCCCACGCTCGATGGTTCGAGCCGGCGGCCGCGGCAATGGCAGCCAAGCGCAACGCGGGCACCGCATCGACCAGCGGGTAACCCTCGACCAAGGCGGGCAAGTGGTCTGTCCACTGGCCCTCGTCGCGATCGACCAGCACCATCGCCTCRCCCAGCAGCATGATCGGGCCCGAGGCATCGACGCCGATGCGCTCGATCCATCGCTTGTGCCGGTGCGCGTCGCCTTCCGCGTCCGGCTCGGACTTAGTGCGCAGCTCCACCCCGCGCGAAATGACGCGCAGCCATTGCGCGGCGCGGACGAATATGCGCGCACGCACCGACGTATTACCGCGATCAACGCCACGCAGCGCCTTGACCGCGGTGTGCCGGCTGGCCGCGTGGTTGTAGCGATGTGACAGCTCGACCGCGTCGAGCAAGGCATCGGGCATTTCAGCCGCCAGCGCCTGCACCTCGGCTTGATGGTTCTCGGGTAAATTCTGCGTTTGCAGCCACGCCGCCGTGAGGACGCCGAGGAGGGGGCGGGGCGGTCCCGACTCGAGGGAGATGGATACTGCGGCACGCAGGATTTCCGCGCGCTGGTCCAGCCCACTGATGGGATCGAGCCACTGCTCGAGTGCGGACTCCAGCGCCTCGCGTGTGGCGTCCGGGCTGGCGGACAGCAACTGCACGACGGTGGCGCCGAGGGCATGGTTCACCAGCGAGGCTGTCAGTTGCAGCGTGCCGTCCGAAAGCCTGGTGAAGAACGCGGAATCGGCCAGCTCGCTCAGACGCTGGTAAACCTCCCCTGGGGCCAAGTCCGAGCGTGTGGCGGAATCACTGAGCGCCTTGAGCGAATAGGAGCGGATGCCCTGCTGAAACCCGGTGGCCGCCGCGCGCAGCCATTCGGCCCATTCCAGCGCGGAAAACGCTTTGTTTGCCGAGGCGCCGGCACTGTCGCTGCCGTACTCCCATAACAGCCGATGCAAGGTCACCGCGCCGGCGTCGACGAGCCGCTCGTGAAAGCGGATCACCAGATCGAACAGCCGGGGTATCCGCGCGGTCGTGTAGAGGTC
>NZ_JBFTNR010000374.1:0-4129 GCF_056665995.1 Stenotrophomonas sp. 05L44_2 | reverse complement strand
GCCAGTACCAGCCCCTGCGCGACTGAGCATAGGAAGGCGAAGTCACTGTCCTGATTATTCAACGTCTGCTTGAAGCCGAGGACGGACTTCAGGACCCAGTCGCGGCCCAGATCCAGGGTAAAGACGCGTTCCCGGCCATTCTGTGTCTCAACCACCTCGTCGCATCCAAAAAGCCCCAGTCCGTCAACTCTCTGGCCATTGAGATAGAAGAGATACTGGTACTCGGTGTGGCTCGGATCTTCGGGGGGGCTCGCTGGCAGGATGCGTGGTGCCGTGATGGTCACGCCGGTATGGCGATCGACTGCGGAGCCTGGCTGACGCTCAAATTCCAGCGGCATGATTGATCCTTCAATGGAGTCCGGTTGCAGGCGATGGGATCCAAGGATTCCACCGCGTCCTTTTGCGGACTATACGGACCTCATCCTGGCTGCTCTATAGGCTCCGGTCCTAAAGGCCTCCGTACTGCTCCCTGGTTCACACATTCAGCAAGCCGATTCCGCCACCCGAGTCGCGTCCACCTGCCCGTGAACCCACCTATGCGATCATCCGGCCAGGACCGCAGTACCCAACAAGGCTGAGCAGGCATGGAGCAAGCAACACGCTACACGGTAACCCTCTTTCTGGCCGCGCCCGGCACCCCGCTGAACAGCGGCGGCAGCTCACCGCGCGGGCACATGTATTTCCAGGCCGCGACAGGCGAAGAAGCACACAGCTACGGCTTCGCACCGCCGCGCCTGCCACCCGATGAGGCCGCTGCCGGTGTGCAGTACGCCGAGGTCGTACACGACGACGCCGACGAGCACCGCGACCCGTATTACAGCCGCACCCTGGAAATCAGCGAGGAGCACTACGGCTGCCTGCGCGATTTCGCCGAGGAGCCGGCCGAGTTCGGCTTCGATGTCGATCGCCCGGCCACCATCAACCGCTGCAGCGATTTCGTCTGGGCCGCGCTGCACTATGCTGGCCTGCATTCGCAGCCGGCACCGCTGGACGGCGGCAGCAACCTGGGCGAGTTTGCGGTGCTGTTCAACCTGCCGGAAATCCAGTGCATTGCGGCGCCGTTCCCGGCCAGCGAGCTGAATGGCGAACAGCACCACCCGATGCCCGAACGCGAGGCCGAGCTGCACCGCGAAGGCGGTCGCCCGAGCGACGAGCCGCCGCCCAGCCCGATGGAAGTGGCCGGCACGCTGCTGGACCCCTCGCACCCGGACCACCGGCTGTTCGCGCAGCTGATCCAGAAGGTGGCCGAGCTGGACGCTGCACACGGGCGCACCTTCGACGACACCAGCCAGCGCATCAGCGCCAGCCTGCTGGTGCTGGCCAAGCAGAACAACCTGTCCCGCGTGGACCACGTGCTGCTCAGCCGGCCTACCAAGAGCAGCCACGAGGCCGAGAGCATCTTCATCGTGCAGGGTGATCGCGATGACCCGGGGCACCGCCGCGCGAGCATCGCTACGGAGGTGGCGGCACAGACCGATGTGGCGGATTCGCTACGGCTGAAGGAGCAGTGATGCGGGCGGTGCGTGCAGTTGTTGCGTCGGTGGTACTCGCCTTGCTGGTGGGCTGCGGCAGTACTTCGTCACCTGAAGCCCCGAAGCTGTTGACCCGAGCCGAGGCCGACGCACGTACCGTGGTGCCATTCACGCGAGGCGTGAGGTTGGACAAGGCGGGGCGCATCGTGGATGTCACCTTTGAGGCGCCGGCGGTGGTCRACCCGCAGATGTCCTGGCTGAAGCTCGGGTTGAGAATGCAGGGGGCTGAGCAGAAGGCTGTATCGGAAGCTGCTGAACGCCTCAGGCGCGCGGAGTTTCAGACGCGTATTCACTTGGAGCGCGTGGACATGGCAAAGCCGTCGCCCATACCGCTTTCAAGGTCGTCCGATGATGGCCGCGGCTGGCAAAGGCTTCCTCAGGATGGCCGCGTCGAACGTTTGTTTCAAGACAGCGTGGACGCCTATCCCTTGGTGCAGGCCGGGCTCCAGTCGGAGGATATGTTCTATGAGGTTCTGCAGATCGCCGATGCAGGTTTGATTGATCCGGGTCGGTATCGCGTTACCGTTGATATTGTCGAAGATCGCCCTGAGTTCGAGGGGATGCAGGTCGAGTTCATCGCCGCGTATTACTCGCTAGGAAAGTAAATCATGCAGGATGCAGCAGAGCGTTACACCGTCACCATACATCTTGCGGCGCCGGGCACGCCCCGCCGCGGCATGCGGGGCGGTGAGTGGATTGATCTGGAAGACTCCGATGTCGGCCATATGTATCTGTCCCTCAACCGGGTCGGCGAGAAGGCAGACCCGCTGAGTTTTGGCTTTACCCGCAAGATCGAGCCGGATGGCAGCAGTCACGGCTTGGTGGACGCCAATGATGTGAGGGTCTACCAGGACCCCCGCTACCAGCGAACGATCGAGATCAGCAACGAGCAGTACAACAAGATCATCGAGTTCGCGAAAGATCCCGCGAAGCACGGCTTCGATGCAAAGAACTACAACCTTGCCTCCAACTCTTGCGTGGACTTCGCATGGGGCGCCTTGAACCACGCCGGTATTCACGGCAACACCATTTTCGGTGAGTTCAAGACGTACGAAGGTACGTTGAAGGTGCTGGACAACATCGGACCGGTGCAGAGCATCCGGCCACAAGTGAAAGGCAGCGAGCTGGATCGGGAAGAATGGAAGCCGATGCCCGTGCAGACCAATGCGATACAGCGGTGGTCCACGGACGCCAGTGACCCAGCCCGCGCGGATGCACTGGCCTGGACCGGTACGCCGGGCGACCCCAACCACGCCGACAATCCCCGACTGAATCAGATCCACCAGCGCGTGGTTGCCATGAATGCCTTCGGCGCCCAGAACGGCAACGTCAGCGCCAGCCTTCTGGCGCTCTCCAAGGAGCAGCAGTTCACGCGCGTAGACGATGTGCTGCTCGGCGAGCGCCGTGGCGATGCCGCCCCCAACCTCTTCATCGTGCAGGGCGATCGCAGCGACCCGGCGCATCAGCGCGCCAGTCTGCCGGCAGACGTCGCCGCGCAGACGCCGGTGGCAGCCTCGTTCGAGCGCATCGAGCAATTGGCGCAGGCACAGCCGCAGCGGGATGCCCAGCGTCAACAGGAAGAGCAGCAGATGGCCCAGACCCACGCCCCGCGCATGGCGTAGGCGCCCAACACCGAACAGCGCGTCCGCCCTGCATCCGCAGGCGGACGCCACGGCCCCCACCTGCTACCATTCCCGCGCTACCCAGCCAGCCCACCCCGCGCAGACAGATGCAGGGCCGGGCCGTCGAAGAACGGCCCCGCGAGCCAGGACACCCTCCGTGCCCATTGAAGGACGCTCGCATGATCCGCAATTCCCTTTTCCGTTCGGCCGCACTGGCCGTCGCCGTGTCGCTGAGCCTCGGTGCTCCGACTGCCTTCGCCGCTGAAGCCGCCGCTGCCACCAGCCCCGCCACCGCCGTGCAGCGCCAGGGCATCGCCCAGGGCCTGTACGAGCTGGCTTACAGCCCCAAGCAGAACGCCGTGTTCGTTGCCTCGTCCGGTGGCTTCGGTGACAACGCCGGCCCGGCCCAGGTGCTGCGCCTGAACCCGACCACGTTGGCCGTGGAAACCCGCATCCCGCTGGAGCGCAAGGCGTTCGGCGTGGTGCTGGATGACGCCCACGACCGCTTGTACGTGGGTAACACCGTGGACCTGTCGGTGACCGTGGTCGACACCGCGCAGAACAAGGCCATCGGCACCGTGCAGCTGATGGAGAAGAAGACCGGCAAGGACGGCAAGGCCGCCTACACCCACGACCTGCGCGAGCTGGTGGTCGACAGCGCCGCCAACCGCCTGTACGTGACCGGCCACAGCAGCCAGCCGGATGTGAGCAGCGTGCTGTTCGTGATCGATACCAACACCCTGAAGGTGATCAACACCATTCCGGGCCTGGGTAATGCCAAGGCGCCGGGCCTGGCGCTGGATGCCGCCAACAAGCGCGTGTACACCAGCAATCTGCTGGCCGATCTGGTGGTGGTCGGCACCGACTCCAACAAGGTGGAAGCCCAGCACAAGATCGCCGCCGAGCAGCCGATGAACATCGCGCTGGACCCGGCCGGCAAGCGCCTGTTCGTGACCGACCAGGGCTCGGAAATGC
>NZ_JBFTNR010000373.1:0-4135 GCF_056665995.1 Stenotrophomonas sp. 05L44_2 | reverse complement strand
AGCTACAGCCACCACTGAAACTTTCGCTTCACCGCCAATGCTGCCGACGCTGACGCTTGATACGTTGCCCGAGGACTGTCACCGAAGTTCAGGTCCGCCGAAGCGAGTCCGACATTCTGGTGGAGTCTGCATGCTTTTGCAAGCACTTCTTCACATCCGCCAGCTACGTTCCGGTGTCGCGCCAATGGCGCGCCCGACAGGAATCGAACCTGTAACCGCCGGCTTAGAAGGCCGGTGCTCTATCCAGTTGAGCTACGGGCGCCCGAACCGGAACGGCGTCCAATCCGACGTGACGTGGGATTGGTCGGGGTAGAGGGATTCGAACCCCCGACATCCTGCTCCCAAAGCAGGCGCGCTACCAGACTGCGCTATACCCCGGTGTTGCAATCCCCTCGGGCATGGACCCGGGGAGCTGGCCATTGTGGCCAAGCGCCCTGCGAACTGTCAACGCGCAATCCCAGCCCTGCCCCGCCATGACCACGGCTTGCGCAGTCATCGGCTATGCTCGCAGCCAGCGGCCGGATGGCCCAATCGCCCCCTTTTCGCACGGAGACCTCGCATGCGCAGCGGCAACCCGGCTCTTTCCGAGTCGACCTTCCTCGATCTGGCCAGTGGCTCGGTGGTGACCAGCCCCGACCAGACCATGACCCTCAATGGCACCGTCAACAAGACCGGCTTCCTGCTGCTGCTGACCGTGCTGACCGCGGCCTTCGCCTGGAACCAGACCGTGGACGACTACGGCCAGGTGATGGCCGGCGCCAAGCTGTACGCCATGGGCGGGGCGATCGGTGGCCTGGTGTTGGCCCTGATCACCGTGTTCAAGAAGGAATGGTCACCGGTCACCGCACCGCTCTACGCGCTGGTGGAAGGCCTGTTCCTGGGTGCCATCTCGGCCGTGTTCAACATGAAGTTCCCGGGCATCGTGTTCCAGGCCGTGCTGCTGACCTTCGGCACCCTGTTCGCACTGCTGTTCGCCTACCGTAGCGGCCTGATCAAGGCCACCGAGAACTTCAAGCTCGGCGTGGTGGCTGCCACCGGCGGCATCGCCCTGCTGTACCTGGCCTCGTTCGTGCTGGGCTTCTTCAACATCAACGTGCCGGTGATCCATGACGCCAGCTGGCTGGGCATCGCCTTCAGCCTGTTCGTGGTGGTCGTGGCCGCGCTGAACCTGGTGCTGGATTTCGACTTCATCGAAACCGGCGTGGCCCAGCGCGCGCCGAAGTACATGGAATGGTATGGCGCATTCGGCCTGATGGTGACCCTGGTCTGGCTGTATGTGGAGTTCCTGCGCCTGCTGTCGAAGATCCAGCAGCGCTGATCCAGTCCATGCCGTAAACGACAAGGCCGCGGTCCGTCGGGATCGCGGCCTTTTTTTGTAGCGTCGAGCACGCTCGACTCCCGCGGAAACACGCCCCATGGCAGACACCCTCCCTCGCCGCTTCCACAGCTATCGCCCGGCCGATGGCCATCGCCTGCCACATGATCCGTTCAACGCCATCATCGGCCCGCGTCCCATCGGCTGGATCTCCAGTCGTGATGCCGACAGCAATGTGAACCTGGCGCCCTACAGCTTCTTCAACGCGTTCAACTACACGCCGCCGATCATTGGTTTCAGCAGCCAGGGCCGCAAGGACTCGCTGCGCAACATCGAAGCCACCGGCGAGTTCGTCTGGAACCTCGCCACATTCGATCTGGCCCAGGCAATGAACGAAAGCTGCCGCGCAGTCGCGCCCGACGTGGACGAGTTCGTATTGGCCGGGCTGACGGCACTGGCCTCGGAGTTGGTTGCACCGCCGCGCGTTGCGCAGAGCCCAGTGAGCATGGAGTGCCGCTGCACGCAGATCGTGCGTCTGCGTGATGCGGCCGGCAATGACACCAATGGCTGGCTGGTACTGGGAGAAGTGGTCGCCGTGCATATCGATACGCGGTTGCTCGTCGACGGCATCTACGACACCGCAGCGAGCGACACCATCCTGCGCGGTGGCGGACCGGCCGACTACTTCCGGATCACCGCCGATCAACGCTTCCGCATGCTGCGGCCCGCCTGAGCCCTCATCCCGCCACCCCACGGGACAGCAGCAACGGCAGCGACGAGGCCAGCATGGCCACACCGGAAGCGGTCAGCAGGCCGAGGACGATCTGCCGGAAACGCGCCTCACTGATACCGATATACAGCTTCGCCCCCAGCAGCGTGGGTACCAGCATCGCCGGCGCGACAATGGCGAAGTACGGCAGCATCTGCCGGGTGACCATGCCGGTACCGACATAGGTGGCCATGGTCACCGCCAGCATCGCCAGGTTGAAGCTCTGGATGACCGCGCGCTGCTCGTCCTTGCCGAAGCCCCGCAGCGTGCTCCACAGGGTCGGTATCGGCCCGGCGAAGCCACCGATGCCACTGAGCACACCACCGGCCATGCCGGCCAGCGCGTCGCCGAACCGGCCGCCAACGGTGACCGGTGGCAACGAACGCGCCATCAGCATCACCGGGCACCACAGCGCCAGGAAACCTCCCAGCAGCGCCTTGAACCAGGCCATGTCCAGCTGCGGCAGCACCAGCACGCCAAGCGGAATGCCCGCCAACCCACCGAGCACGAACGGCAGCAGCAGGCGCAGGTTGAAGCCACGGCGCACGGTGAATACCGCCAGCAACTGGCCGACCAGCGCGCCGAACACCGMMAGMGTCGCCGCMAGCCGSGGMTCCAGCSCCCASGCCCAGAACGACATSGCGACCATGCCGAACGCGAATCCCGACAGGCCCTGCACGAACCCCGCGACGATCGCGCCCAGCGCGACCAGCAGATACACCGGCTCCATCCCCACTCCTCACCACTGCCGTGCGACTTACCCTGCCGCACCCGACGCTGCAGCGTAATGCGTGGCGAGATGATCGACCAGCGCGCGCACCTTCGGCGCCAGCGCACGCGCATGGGGATACAGCGCGAAATAGCAGCGCGTGCCACCGTGCCAGCTGGGAAGCACGCGGATCAAGCGGCCGGCGCGAAGATCTTCCTGCACCGTAAGCGCGGTGAACAGACTGATGCCCATGCCGGCCAGCACGGCCGCATACAGTGCCGGCGTGGCGTCCACGCGCAGTCGCTGGCCTGCTTCCACGCTGGCGATGACACCGCGCGGTCCGTGCAGCTGCCACGGCGTCATCGCCGCAACAGGGTTGAACCCCAACAAGGTGTGGTTCTGCAGGTCGGCCACCTGCCGAGGCAGTCCCTGCCGGGCGAGGTACGCCGGTGCCGCAACCAGGATGCGCGGGCATCGCGCCAGTTCACGGGCGACCAGTTGGCTGTCAGGCAAGGACGGCGCGATGCGCAGGGCGAGGTCGAAGCCCCCGCCGACCACATCGACCAGCTGATCGTCGGCCGACAGTTCCAGCGCAACCTGGCGATAGCGCGCCAGGAAGCCAGGCAGCCAATGCGGCAGCTCCTGGCTGGCGACCACCTGCGGCACGCTGACCCGCACGCGCCCGCTGGGCTGGGCCTGGCCGGCCCGCGCACGGTCATCGGCGGCCTCCAGCCGGTCAAGCAGCGCAACCGCCTCGCTGTAGTAGTCGCGCCCGGCCTCGGTCAACGACAGCCGCCGGCTGTTGCGATCCAGCAGCCGCACCTGCAGGTGCTCTTCAAGTTGACGCAACTGCCGCGACATCGCCGAATGGGTGGTACCCAGCCGCTCGGCGGCGGCAGTGAAACTGCCGGCGTCGACGATCGCGCGCAGGGCTCGCAGGGCGGCGAAATGGTCCATCGGCAGCGCGCTCCAGTCGGCGGGGCCCGCAGGCTGCGGACCCCGCCAGCTTATCAAGTGCCGTTGCCTGCCTTGCGCACCGGCAGGGCCAGAATCGCCGAGGTGGTCATCACATCGCCAAAGGCATCCTCGATCTGCGCCAGCGACGCCTCATGCAATGCGCGATGGCCGATGGTCCCGCCATTGGCCAGATCCAGATCACGGCTGGCAGAGGCATCGGAAGCCACGATCACCCGGTAGCCGCGCGGCGCCGCCGCAGCATCGCGTGCAGCACCGGCAACGCAGGCATGGGTCTGCAGCCCGGTGACGATGAGGGTGTCGATACCGGCATCCTTCAGCACCTTGTCCAGTGCCGCTGCCGAGGCACCGGCGAACACGCTGACGT
>NZ_JBFTNR010000372.1:0-4153 GCF_056665995.1 Stenotrophomonas sp. 05L44_2 | reverse complement strand
GTCTCCTCCCAGATGCCAAGGTTATGGATGAGCACATCGAGATCCGGCGGCGCCTGCGCCGCGATGCTGGCGGCGGCCCGTGCTGGCTGGCTCAGGTCTGCTTCTATCCAGTGCAGGTCGACGCCCTCGCTGCAGTCCAGCTGCGTGGGGCGTGTGCGCGATACGCCGATGACGGTATCGCCGGGCCGGCAGAGGCCTTCCACGAAGGCGCGGCCAAGACCTTTGCTGGCGCCGATGACCATGAGTTTCATGCAGTGTCCTTTGCTGTCAGGTGTCCGCTTCGGTGAGAATCCAGGCTGTGACCGGGGCCGGAGCGGTGGGGATGGAAGCAGGATCGAGCGATGGCGATGTAATGCCCTTGCCGTCGCAATGGCGCAGCGTGCTGCGCGATGCAGATATCGAGATGCAGGGCATCGGCGTGTCGCGCGCCGATGTGGCGCGGGTGCGACGTCAAGGGTTGCCGGATGCGTTCCTGAAATCGGAAGTGATCGATGCCTTCAGCGAACTGGAGGGCGAAATCCTGCGTCTGCGTTGGCTGCGGGCACAGGGACAGCCTGTGCCTACGGTGTTGGACACAGCGGAGGAGGGCGGCCGGCGTTGGCTGCTGATGAGCGCGTTGCCCGGCCATGACCTGGCATCGTCGCCGACGCTGGCGCCCGCCCAGGTGGTCGTGCTGCTGGCTGACGCGCTGCGCGCCCTGCATGCGCTGCCGGTTGCCGGTTGTCCGTTCGATCATCGTCTTGCATCGCGCCTGCCGGAGGTCGCTGCGCGCGTTGCCGCAGGGTTGATCGATGCGGATGATTTCGACGATGAGCGCCTGGGCCAGAGCGCCGAGCAGGTGCATGCCGAGCTGATCGCAACGTGTCCGGCGGATGAGGATCTGGTGGTAGCGCACGGCGATGCATGCCTGCCGAATCTGATGGCGGTCGACGGCCGCTTCAGCGGTTTCATCGATTGCGGCCGGCTGGGTGTGGCTGATCGTTGCCAGGACCTGGCGTTGGCCGCACGCAGCCTGGTCCACAACTATGACGACACCCGCTGGGTTGCGCCCTTGCTGGCCCGCTATGGCATCGGTGCCGATGAACGCCGACTCGCGTTCTACCGCCTGCTGGACGAGTTCTTCTAGGTGCATGCAGGGTCCGCAGTTGCAGCAGGGCGGGGCAGGATCGGTCCTCAACAGCGGTTGAGGTCAAGCGCGACGGCCTGAATGGTGACTGGCCGACGGCTTGGATTCGGCTTTCAAATGGACGAACGTTCGTTCATTGTTTGCCGCATGAACCGCACCGACCGCAATGAGCAACGCGCTTCGCAGATCCTGCAGGCGGCCCTGCAGTGCTTTCTGTCCAAGGGCTTCCACCAGACCAGCATGCGCGACATCGCTCAGGCGGCCGGGGTGAGCCTGGGCAATCTCTACAACCACTTTCCCGGCAAGGAGGCGCTGATCCTGGCGACGGCCGAGGCCGAACAGGACGAACTGCAGCCGTTGCTGCAGCGGTTGGCGGGATGCAATGGCGAACGTGCGCAGGTGCAGGGGTTCCTGCGGGACTTCCACACCCTGTGCCGGCAGCCGGAATGGGCGCTGTTGAGCGTGGAAGTGCTGGCCGAGAGCGCGCGCAATCCGGCGGTGGCGGCGGCATTCGCTGGCAACCGCGCGCAGTTGCAGCGCGGTCTTGCCGAGGCTTTGCAGGAGGTCGCACGTCGTGAGCGCCGCCGGCCCGTGCTGGCGCCCGCGCTGCAGGCGCAGGTGCTGCTGGATGCGATCGAGAGCGCTGCGCTGCGGCAGGGATTGGGTGAGGCGAGCGATGCCGATATCGACGTGCTTGATCCCGCTCTGCTGGCAGCACTGCTCGGGGCGCGTGCGTGAGCACTGACGATCGGCGGCTGCATGGGCTGGACCTGGCGCGCTACCTCGCTCTGGCCGGCATGGTGCTGGTCAACTTCCGCCTGGCGATGGCCGTCGAGACCGACGGCGGCGGCTGGCTTGCTGGATTCTTCCACCTGCTGGAAGGCAAGGCTTCGGCGACCTTCGTGACGCTGGCCGGGGTGGGCCTGATGCTGGCCACGCAGCGACTGGCGTGGTGGCAGGCAAGCGTGCAGACCTGGCGGCGGGCCGTGTTCCTGGCCGTGCTCGGCCTGCTCAACCTGACCGTGTTTCCTGCCGATATCCTGCATTACTACGCGGTGTACTTCGCGCTGGCGGTGCTGTGGCTGCGCGCGTCGCCCCGTGTTCTGCTGGGCAGCATGGTGGCTCTGGCGATGGTCGCGTTCTGGGCCCTGCTGCGCTGGGACTACAGCCAGGGCTGGAACTGGCAGACGCTGGCTTACGAGGGGCTGTGGCAAGGGCCGGGTGCGATGCGCAACCTGCTGTTCAATGGCTTCCATCCGGTGTTGCCGTGGCTGTGCTTTTTCCTGCTGGGCATACTGCTGGCGCGGCTGCCGCTGTCGCAACCCCGGGTGCAGCGTGCCTTGCTGCTGCTTGGCCTGCTGCTGATGGGGGCCGGCCAGGTGTTGCAGCAGTGGGGCCACGGCACGCCGTGGCAGGTGTGGCTGGCGACGCAGCCGATGCCGCCCGGTCCGGCCTATCTGCTGACCGGCGCAGGCGCGGCGTGTGCACTGATCGCGGCATGCCTGTGGCTGGTGCGGCTGCATCCTGGCGATTGGCTGGAACCGTTCACTGCGGCCGGACGGATGACGCTGAGCCTGTACGTGGCGCACATCCTGATCGGCATGGGTGTGCTGGAATCGCTTGGACTGCTTGATGGCAGTGCCAGCCTGTCGTGGGTGCTGATGGCCGCGTTGTTGTTCGTGATGCTGGCGACCGCGGCGGCCTGGTTGTGGTCGTGGCAGTTCGCGCGCGGTCCGTTGGAAGCGGTCATGCGACGCATCGCCGGCTAGTTCTTTTGTCGCAGGAGAGCGATGTTGTGACCAGTTTGCCTGTGCGGATGCAAGGCCATCTGCGATAGTAGGTGTCGTCACCAAAGCACGCCTGCATCCATGTCATTCGCTTCGGCGCAGCAGATCGTTGAAGTCCTGCAGCAGTCCTACGACATCAACGCGACGGCGGTGGTGCCGCGTCCGGTGGGCGCCGACGCCAATGCGTGCGTGTTCCGCATCGATGCCCGCCACGACCATTGGTGGTTGAAGTGCCGCAACTTCCAGGTGGCACCCGCGGTGTGGGACAGCCTGCATTGGCTGCGTGGCACCTTGGGCATCGAAGAGATTGTTGCGCCGTGGCCGGCATTGACCGGTGGCGCATCGGTGCAGCGCTGGGGCCTGCAGTTCACGCTGTTCCCCTACATCGAAGGGCAGTCGGGCTTCGAGGCACCGCTGAGCCGTGCGCAATGGCGCCAGCTGGGCGAAGTGCTGCGTCGCCTGCATGAGGCCGAGATTCCGCCAGCGTTGCGCCAGGCCCTGCCGACGTTGCGGCTTGAAACCGCAGCGGTCGACACGGTGGGGACATGGTTGCGCGATCCCTCGACGCTGGCGCAGGCGCAGGATCGATCCGGCAGTGCGTTCCTGGCGCTGTGGCAGCAGCAGCGGCCGCGCATCGCCGAACTTCACCAGCGTGCCGAAGCGCTGCATCGCCAATTGCAGGGTGAGGCACCGGCGCTGCGCCTGTGCCACACCGACCTGCACGCGGGCAACCTGCTGATGGGGCAGGATGATGTACTGCACCTGATTGACTGGGACGGACTGGCACTGGCCCCGCGCGAGCGCGACCTGATGTTTGTCGGCGCCGCAGTGGGTGGTCGCTGGGGGCGCGAGCATCCACTCGGCTTCGCCGAAGGCTATGGCAGCGACCTGGGCGATCCGCGCTGGATTGCGTGGTATCGGCACTGGCGCATCCTGCAGGATCTGATCGAATTCGAGCAGATGCTGCTGGGCCCCGGCGCGGCGCAGCGCTCGTTGCAGCAGCACCGGCAAGCGCTGCATTACCTGGGCGAGCAGTTCGCGCCGGGCAATGTGTTCGATGCGGCCGAGCGCGCGTACCAGGTGCTGTAGGGGGTCCGGCCGGGCTGCGCCCGGCACCCGCGGTAGTGCCGGCCGCTGGCCGGCAACCTCAACAGCAACAGCCGAAGCAACAGCAACAGCCGGCTCTGCACTATCTGTGGGTTTGGCGGGGCGGTGTCGGATTGCGGGGACGCCGTAAACC
>NZ_JBFTNR010000371.1:0-4156 GCF_056665995.1 Stenotrophomonas sp. 05L44_2 | reverse complement strand
GCCTCTCACAGGACGATGCAAAGAACTACACTAAGCTGTATCGATATTTCCCCACGTATTTCGAAGTACTAGAGGCATAACTCCGAGCCCAGCGCTTCGTATACACAAATAGCACGAACAGAAGGTCGGGATGCTGTGAAAATGGCTGATGCGGCCTGCGCACATTCTTGACTATGAGCGGATGCTGGACCCTGCTAAGTCCCGCTCCCAACCTTAGACCTAGGTTTAGTCACCGGCGGCTGGCGCGGCTGGAGCGCTTCCTTGGCCCGCTCCAGCTCCTTCGCCCCCGCCTCGGCCAGACGCCGGGCCTGCTGCAGCTGTTCGGGTGTCGGCGGCAGGCCAGGCAGCGGCGGTAGAGGTTCCCCCGGGGAACCGTCCACCATCCGAGCCACAGCAGCTCGCAGCCGCATCTCTGGGTAGAGCCTGGCCGCGCACCACCGCTCGGCGTAACGCTTGCCCTGCGCCATGCTGGCCGCCCGAACGTTCTTGGTTTCCCACATCTTCCGGGCATCAAGGTGCACCCGAACGCCGCCGTCCTTTGCGGGAGTTACGTTGGCGATCTGCCGGCCACTCCACCACAGCACCCAGCCCTCCCCCATCTGGACCCAGCCAGAGGGTGGCGGTGCTGAGCGGAAGCCTTGGTAGCCGTGCGAGGGGAGCATGGCCGAAAGGATACGGCTACGCGTCGCAGATGCTGCGAACCAGTGGACTTGCCTCGCACGCTAAACGCTTCAGCTCTCACCTACACGTTGCGCACCCTGTCAAGAGAAACATTCTTAACAATTTATATGTAGCATCAGGGCACCAGACGCCTTGTGATCTACGTACATGACCTCCCCACAAGTCTTCCGGATCCTGCGGATCAGACCCATTCTCCAACTCAACGGAACGATGGAAGGGATCGCCTCGCTGCAATCCAAATGCACCGCTTGCGGAGACGAATCCAGGATGTCCAAAGGCTGCGGCCTTGAAGAAGCAGAGGGTGGCTTCAAGCTCACCTGCCTGGGCTGCAAGGCAACCGAGATCCTGACGCTTGAAGTGGCCCTGGGCCATTGGCATGAACAGACGCGACGCGATCGCATTCTTGCCCTCGCGGGCATCGTCCCCGATGACCTAAAGCGCCCCTAGGTCCCGAACCACCGCCCGGCCTTCGCTCAGCGCAGCAACCAGAAGCCTGCCACCTGCAACCTGGCGGCCGACAGCCTGATTGAGCCACGCCGCCTGTAGCCGGCCCGCAGCCAGCACGTCTACGAGCTCGAAGCTGTCAGGGACGCGCTCCAACGGCTCGCCCGGAGACGCCAGTCCCCCAACCAGAGGCTGCACAACCGCAGGGATCGCACTGTCGTGTTTGGCATAGGCTGTTGCCACGATTCGCCCGTTCTTCGCTGACCACCCACCGAGTACGAGCTCCGTGCCGAGAGCAGCTCGAGGCAGGTCGGCCTCAACAGCCGCCTTTTCGTATGCGGGCCAGAGCTTGTCGATCACCAGCCCCAGCTCTGCCATCAATTGCTCCATCGTGAAGTCCGCTCGGAAGCTCGCCTGCAGCGCCAACTCGTATATGCGAAGGAAGAATTGAGTTGATCCGCGAGTGGCCAAGACCAGGTTGTGCTGTGGGATCAAAAGCAGCTTTGCCCCAGCAGATGGAACTCGGGTAAAGGCGTCTTCTGCCAGAGTGTCCACAGCTACCAAGAGCTGGTCAGGACGTAGAAGAACGTTGAGGATGCTCATAGCGCATGCCGAAGGGCTCGCGCTGACTATCTCCGCTATTCAGCCACCTGTCCAGAGGTCCGTCATGCGAGCAACAGATGCAGAAATTCTCCAACGCCTTGAAGCCTGCGAAGCAGACCTAGAAGCGCACCGCGGCTATCTGAAAGCATTCGAGTACGGCCTTCGGGCAACCGTCATAGCACATCCCGAACCCGGAGCCTTGTCAAAGATCTGGACGCAGTTGCTTCCTGGAATTGAGGAGAAGCATGCGACCGAGGGCGGAGCCCTCTACAAGGCCGCGCTGCAGCAAGCACTGGCAGTCCTCACCGATCAGATTGAAGCATCATGCGGCGCATCTTCCGCAAATGGGATCAATTAGCGCGCTGGAGCTCCTTGATTGACGCCGCAGCAGCACGGGGCAAACGCACCAACGAGGGACCGCCCTAGCCGATCACCGCGACTTGTTGCTGGACCGCGACCTGCAACAGATCCATTCCCGTA
This sequence comes from Stenotrophomonas sp. 05L44_2, assembly GCF_056665995.1. Taxonomy (NCBI): domain Bacteria; kingdom Pseudomonadati; phylum Pseudomonadota; class Gammaproteobacteria; order Lysobacterales; family Lysobacteraceae; genus Stenotrophomonas; species Stenotrophomonas sp. 05L44_2. Next base: position 1,948 of record NZ_JBFTNR010000371.1, on the reverse strand, counting down.
GCGTTGGGAGCGGTCGCATCTCCTCGCTGGAAGAAGCTGGTCCAGTCAGCACTCGCCATCCGGGCAAGCTCTTGCGATTCGACCGGTAGCCACCGCATTGGCCAGAATGGCAATCGCCGACGCCCTACCCTTCCTCGCTGCAACTCTACGAGGCCGGAGTGGCTGCTTGCGCCCACCACCCTGGAATAAGCAACGGATAGGCCATCTTCCGGTCCTTCCAGATACTGCAGAAAGCGCTCGCCATCGAAGAGAAGTACGCCAGTTACGCCAGCGTCTCGGTTGAAGCGGGCGGCATCGTCAATGATGGAGCACAGCCTTCCTTCCGTCTGGCCCAATCCATCTGCAACGATCTCTGCGACAGCCTCACTTGCGTACACCACGGCTCGGATAGGCATAGGGACATCTCCCTGCGGGGCTCTATACCCTATCAATACTTGCCGAGGAATAAAGTGACGTGCAGGTCGAAAACAAAACAGTTCAGGAACGTGCGAAAACTGAATTCGTGGACGCGTCACTAGGAGCCCTACAAATGCCTGACACCGGACTCTTCTACGTACTGGCTTTGGACTACGGCGCTGACGACGCCCGAATCGGTCACGTGAACTCGATCACAATTCGATGCAACCAATGCCACCATATCACTCGCTTGAACAAGAGAATCGAGCGCATCGAGGGAGGTACGGTTCTGACCTGCGGGAAATGCGGGGCGCGACAGGCTATAAGCAACGCTAGGTTGGTCGAATGCGATCACAGCTTGGGACATGCCAGAAGTTGAGATAGCGGCGGCGAAATCTCACCTCTCCAAACCGGCCAGAAGCTGATGAAGCGCTCAACCGATGAAGAGCATTTGGGGCCGGCGAACTCACATTAGGGTCACATGGTTTGCAACCGTCCTAACACCTTCTCCAATAGCCTGTCGCCTCCATTCCTTTGGAGAAAAGCGATGGCAATCAAGACTGCGGAAGATCTTTTCATCCACGAACTGTCCGACATCTACAGCGCGGAAAAGCAATTGACAAAGGCGCTCCCCCGCTTGGCCAGGGCATCCAGCAACCCCGACCTAGCCGCGGCTTTCGAACTTCACCTGGACGAGACGCAGGGCCAGATCGAACGTATCGATCAGGTAGTTGAAGTCCTCGGCATCCGCCTGAAGCGCATCAAGTGCGCAGCGATGGAAGGGCTGATCGAGGAAGGGAAAGAGATCATTGACTCCGTCGAGGAGGGACCGGTTCGGGATGCCGCGCTGATCGGCGGCGCACAGAAGGTCGAGCACTACGAAATAGCGTCCTACGGCACCATTGCCGCACTGGCCAAGCAGCTGGGCTACAAGGATGCTCTGCCACTCCTGCTCGAGACGCTCGAAGAAGAAAAGGCTACGGACGAAAAGCTGACAATGATCGCCAAGGGCGGCGGCAACCAGAAGGCCGCCGAAGCAGCGTGAGCCTGCATGGCGGCGTAGCGGTCGCTATGCCGCCAATTTTCGCCAATAGCGCAAGCAAGCACYGCGACACAGCAGATGCAGGTGCCCCCCCTTCTGGAGCACAGACAATGAACGAGAAAAAGTTGCAGGACGAACTGCCGTTCAACCCGACGACCGACGTTGACGACGCATCAAAAGCCCATACACCTGACGTGCGTCGCAATGACAAGGCCAAGTGGAAAGAGCACGACATGCCCGAGGACGGCGGCGGGCCCAAGGCCACGCCTGAAGACTATGAACGTCCTGACCCTGACCCTACCGGCGGCCATCGGGGCTAGGAATCATCACCTGCTACATGCTTGAAGTTCACCGCAAAGGCTATTGAGATCTCGTAGGCTCATCTTCGATTGCGTTCGAAAACTGGGCTAAAGGTGTGACATGTGGCGACGAAATGGGTTGTCCTTGGTTCTGCTCGGCTTAACTCTCTTGTTCATCGGAGGGCAGATAGCAACTGGCCTCAACGTGCAC
>NZ_JBFTNR010000370.1:0-4156 GCF_056665995.1 Stenotrophomonas sp. 05L44_2 | reverse complement strand
GATCGCGGCACGCACATCGGCACGCTGTTTCAGTTCGCGCCAGCGCTCGTCGGCCACCCGCTCCGCGGGCAGCGAGGGATACACGCGCATGTCCTGCAGGCTGAGCAGTGCGTCGGTGCGATCCTCTGCGGATTCCAGTTGGCTTATCAGCGCGGCTGCGGCGGCCTCCATGTCGCCTTCTTCAATCAGCAGCTCCATATGGATCTGGGGTGCGTCCTTGCGGTGGCTGACGATTTCCGCGCGCGCGGCCGCCGCTGCCGCCAGATCGTTGTTCTCGCGCGCATGCACGAAGGTCAGGTAGGCGCGCGCCGCCAGCCCGAAGGGCGACAGCCCGTCCATGCCGGCAAGCAGGGTGTCGCTCTCGCGTTCGTGGCCAGTGGCAGACAGCATGAAGGCCAGATTCATGCGGTGCTCGGCCGCGTCCGGSCCAAGGGCACCGACCGCATCGGTCAGTCGTGCGGCCGCCACAGAGTCGTCGATGCGATCCAGCCGGCGCAGTGCCAGCGTGCGGTAGTCCAGCAGCCACGCCAGCCACGTTGCCTCCTCACCCGCAGGACGCTGGCCGGCACTGACCATCCGCGCCATGTCATCGGTGAACTGCACGATCTGCTCGTTCTCGCCCACCATCAGCTGGATGAAGCCGAACGCAGCCAGCTTGGCATTCAAGCGGCGGTCGAGCAGGCCCGACACGCGCAGGTCATCCAGCTTGCGCTGTGCCACCTGCTGCGGATCGAACCGCGGATCGCGGCGATCGACGTAGCGGTCGAAGCGCTTGTCGCTGCGCAATGCGATCACCTCCAACGGTGTATCGATGCGGGCAATCGTGGCAGCTGCCTCTGCGCTGCGGCCGTGCTCGACCTGCAATGTCGCCAGCACCAGCCAGAGGCCGGTGGGTTCAACGCCATCCCCCGTCCACTGGTTGTCGAACAGGCTCTTCAGCAGGGCCATGCGTTGAGCCGGCTGCGCACGCAGCGTGTACTGCAGGTAGCTGACGGTCTGCATATCAACCTGCACTGGGCCATCTGCATGGGTGGCCGCTTGCAGCAGGTGTAGGGTTGCGGCGGCGGTGTTGTCCTCGGCCAGTTCCACCGATACCAGGGTGGCCAGCGTGGCCGGGTCGTTCGGCAGCGCGGTCAGTGCCTGCTGCAGGTAGCGGCGGGCAACGCCGGGGGCATCCTGCATCAACGCGGTGGCACCGGCGATCTGCGCGTTGCGCCCACGCACGGCGGGCTCCAGACGGGCGAACAACGGATCGTCCATCAGCCGTTCGAACGCGATCATGGCACCCAGCATGTTGCCGCTGCCGGCCATCATCAACGCCGACTCCCACCGTTGCTGGTAGGCGGAAAAGGGGGTATCCGCGATCTCCTGCGCTGGCGCCTCGGGATGGGGCTCGACGGCGTGTGCAGATGCTGCCGCCAGCACGGTGAGCAGCAGCGCGGCGAGAGGCAGGGTAGGTCGGGACATGACGGCATCCATCCTTGGAAAGTGCGTTGATTTGAATGCGAAGTGCGTTGATTTGAACCCGCGAAGGGCTGCCACCACAAGCACCCCCGCATTTGCAGCGGCGCGGCCTTGGCAGCCGGGAGTGCAGCGACTATCGTCTGACCCTCTTCACGGTCTGGCAGGCGAACAGGAACGATGGCACGGCGGCATTGGATGGCGGCAGGCGTAGTGGTGGCAACAGCGGTGGCGCTGGCGGCAACCTGGTGGGAGTTCCCGGCATCGGGCCCGACAGTAGCGAGTGGCCCGGCCGCCACGCCGCTGGGCTGGACCGCACAGATCGAACTGCTGGCTGGTGATGGCCATCCCGGTGATCGCGATGGCGCCGCCGCACAGGCACGCTTTGCCGACCCCTACGCGCTGCTGGCCAGTGCCAATGGCAGCGTCTACTTCACCGATGCCGGTGACAACAACCGCATTCGCCGCCGCCTGCCCGATGGCCGTATTGAAACGGTAGCGGGGCAGGGCGAGGGTCGTGTTGATGGGCCTGCCCTGCAGGCAAGTTTCAACACGCCTTCGGGTATTGCCGCCGATGCGCAGGGCAACCTGTATGTGGCCGACACCGGCAATCATGCGATCCGGCGCGTCAGTACCGATGGACAGGTGACGACGCTGGCCGGTGGCCAGCAAGGCTTCGCCGATGGTCCTGCCGCGCAGGCGCGCTTCGATGGGCCGATGGGCATCGCCGTGGATGCGCAGGGACAGGTCTATGTGGCTGATACCTGGAATGACCGCATCCGGGTGATCGGTACCGATGGCAACGTGCGTACGTTGGCCGGCGGCGACCGCCCGGGCTTCGCCGATGCGCTTGGCGCTGACGCTCGTTTCGATACACCGGTGGCGCTGGCCTTCGATGCGCACGGCGCACTGCTGGTGGCCGATCTGTTCAACAACGCAGTGCGGCGCGTCGGCACCGATGGCATGGTCAGCACCGTCGTTGCCCGCGGGGAGGTCATCAATGGCCCGCTGTCACTGGCCACCACGCATGACGGCGTGCTGTACGTGGGTGACCTGGATGGACGCATCGTGCAGGTGACCCCGCAGGGGCATCAGCTGGCACTGCTGGGCAATGACCGCCTGCCACGCCTGGCGCGCCCCAGCGGTCTGGCGGTGGAGGCCGACGGCACCCTGCTGGTGGCCGATTCCGCGGCTTATCGCCTGCATCGCCTGCGCCCGTTGCCGGTGGGTGAACTGCCCGCACCGGCGCTGGTGGGCCCGGCCTCGGATGCGGCGCTGCCGGACAGTGGCGGGCGCTGGCCACTGGCACCGCAGGATGGCTGGCACGAAGTGGTGGGCACGCTCGGCGAGGTGCGCGGCACCTTCCAGGGCGAGAGCCGCCACCACCTGCACGGCGGCTTCGATGTGCGCGGCGATGTCGGCCAGACCGTACTGGCGATCGCCGAGGGCAAGATCAGCAGCCCGATTGCCGCCTGGAGCCTCGGTGGGCAGGCTGAGGGCCTGGCCGTGGACCGGTTGAAATACATCCACATGCGCGTCGGTCGCACGCCACGCGGCGAACCGTTCGACGCGCGCTGGCAGCCGCTGTACGCCGAAGACGGCACGCTGGAGCGCATCCGCGTGCGCCGTGGTACACGCATCCACGTCGGCGACCGCCTGGGCAGCATCAACAACCAGGCGCACGTGCACCTGGCCGTGGGCAATGGCGGTTTCGAGACCAATGCGGTGGCGCTGGGGTTCAAGGGCTATGCCGACCACTTCGCGCCGCGCATCACCGATGTGGCGCTGCTGGACGACAACGACCAGCCACTGGCCGCCGGCAGCGATGGCGTGGTGATGCTGGCCCGGCAGGGACGCGGCGTGCAGATCGTGGTGGAAGCCTGGGACCAGGTGGACAACAACCTGCCGCGTCGCCGGCTGGGGCCGTACCAGGTGGGCTACCAGATCCTCGATGCCGCCGGGCAGCCACTGCAGGGCTACGAGCAGCCGCGCTGGAACATCGTCTTCAACCGCATGCCACCGCAGAAGCAGGCGGTGAAAGTGGCTTACGCACCCGACAGCGGCATCACCGTGCATGGCAGCGCGGTCACCCGCTTCCGTTATCTGGTGACCAACACCGTGCGCGATGGGCTGATGGAAACCGGGCGCTGGCAGCCGGCGGCGTTGCCGCCGGGCGAGTACATCGTGCGTGCCAGTGCGCGCGACTACAGCGGCAACGAAGGCGTGGGCCCGCGCGACATCAGGGTACGGCTGCTGCCATAGCCGCGGCCGGGGCGCCGCAGCGTTCGCGCTCGGCGTCCATGTCTTCCAGCGGCCGCACCTCGATGCTGCCGAAGCGGGCCCACGGGAAGCCCTGGGCGATACGCATGGCCTCATCGCGGTCACGAGCAACGATCAGGTTGAAGCCGGCCAGCAGTTCGCGGGTTTCGGCGAAGGGGCCATCGAGTATCCGGCTGTGACCATCGCGCACGCGCAGGGTCTGCGCTGATTCGATCGGCTGCAGTTTCTGCGCGGCCAGCAACGTGCCTTCGGCCTGCAGTTTGTCGGCATGGGCGAGGCAGTCGCGCATCAACGTATTGAAGTCGTCGATGGGCAGTGTGCGCAGCAGTGACGGGTCGATGTAGATCAGAAGCAGGTACTGCTGCATGGCGGAGTCCTGGCGGGGGCGGGGGTCCATGATCGCGCAGGTTTGCGC
>NZ_JBFTNR010000369.1:0-4158 GCF_056665995.1 Stenotrophomonas sp. 05L44_2 | reverse complement strand
GTGCCAGGGCCACCAGAATGGTTTCGCCCAGTTCGCGGCGCAGCGGCGAAGCTTCAGGCAGCTGCTGGTTGTGCTTGGCCTGCGCGCCGAGGTGGCCGACGGTCTCGCGGCCATCGGTCCAGTCGGCTGCGTCGAGCCTGCGGCGGATGTCAGCCACCTGTCCGGCGCTGAGGATGTCGGGGATGTGCAGCAGCATGCGGAAGTCCTCAGCAAGCAGACGGTGCGACCAGCGCGCGCACCTGCGGGTAGGGTGAGGCGGCCAGCTCGGGCACGATATGTGCCATGAACGCGGGACTGCCGTGCTGCAGCGCCAACTGCAGCCAGTGCACGGCCTGTTCGATCTCACCGGCCTGCAGAAGGATGGAGGCGTAGTTGGCCTGGCCGCGGAAATCGCCGGCCTCGGCCGCGCGCCGATACCAGCCCAGTGCAGCCTGCGGATCGCGACCGGTGTCCAATCCATCTTCCAGATGCCGGGCCAGCAGGTTCATCGATTTGGCGTGGCCCAGATGGGCCGCGCGGGTGTACAGCGCCAGTGCCTGTGCACGGTCCTGTGGTACGCCGCGGCCGGTGGCCAGCAGGTTGGCCAGGTTGTACAGGCCCCAGTCCAGTCCGGTGTCGGYGGCGCGCCGGTACCAGACCGCTGCGAGCGAAGGATTGGCGGTGGTGCCCTGGCCCAGCTCATGGCAGCGGCCAAGCATGTTCATCGCCATCGGCGCGCCGTTGTTGGCTGCAGTCTCGTACCAGAGCAGGGCCGCAGCAGCGTCCTGGGGCGTGCCTTTGCCTTCCATGTGCATCTGCGCCAGCAGCAGCTGTGCCTCGACCTGCCCGGCCTGCGCCGCATCGCGGACGCGCGCGAAGGCAGCCTGCGGCTCGTGCAGCAGCAGGTCGGTCAGGGCGTCGGAATCAAAGGGGATGTTGGAAGYCATGCGCGGAGTATCGCCGGAAACAAAAACGGCGGCAGGAGATCCTGCCGCCGCGTGGGTGCTGCGGGTTACATCAGAACTTCACGTTCAGTGCCAGGGTGGCCGAACGACCCGGGGCGATGCTCGCGTAGTGCGACGCGTAGGCCTTGGTGAAGTAGGTCTTGTCGGTCAGGTTCTGCACGTTCAACTGCAGGCTGATGTTGTCCTGGATCGCGTAGCTGGCCATCGCATCGAAGCGGGTGTAGCTGGGGATCCACTTGGTGTTGGCCACATCACCGTACTGCTTGTCGGAGTAGTTGGCGCCGGCGCCGACGGTCAGGCCGAACGGGAAGCGGTAGGTGGTCCACAGGGTGGCGCTGTGCTTGGCGGTGTTCGGGAACACGTTGCCGTTGTACGGCGAGGGCACGTAGATGTTGGACGGGCAGGTACGGCCGGACACGGCGCAGACGAAGCCGTTGTCCTTCAGTTCCGAATCCAGGTAGGTGTAGCCGCCGTACAGGCTCCAGGCGTCGGTCAGCTGGCCGGTGAAGCCCAGTTCCACGCCGTTGATTTCCTTCTTGCCGGCGTTCTGGCTGGTGCCGTTGTCGACGGTCACGCGCGCGTTGTCCATCACGGTGTGGAAGATCGCCGCGGTCAGGTTCAGGCGGTTGTCGAACAGGTCCCACTTGGTACCCAGTTCGAGGTTCTTGGTGTCCTGCGGCTTGAGGTCGGCCACGGCCGCGCTGAGGCCATCGGAACCATCGCCACCGTCCATGCCCGGCGGGGTGGAGGAGGTGCCGTAGGACAGGTAGATGCTGCCGTTGGCGGTCGGCTTGAAGACAATGCCGGCCTGGTAGTTCAGGAAGTCATTGTCGTTGCGCACGCGGGTCGGCGCCTTGCCGGCCACCGGGGTGGTCAGGGTGGTGGAGAAGTCGTCGTAACGCAGGCCGACGTTGATCATCCACTGCGCGTTCAGTTCGATGGTGTCGAACAGGTAAGCGGACTTGGTCTTGGTGCGCTGCTCGACGTCCAGCGCCTTGTCGCTGCGGTACACCGCATGGGTGGCCGCCCACGGATCGTTCGGGTTCGGGTTGTCGAAGCTGGTGCAGTTGTAGCCGGTGGCCGCGCCGGTGGTCGGGCACTTGCTGCTGTTGGTCAGCGGATTGTTGGTGCCCGGGGTCATCAGGTAGCTGCCACGGGTCATCTTCTCGTCGCTGTATTCCGCGCCGGCGCTGTAGCTGTGCTTCAGTGCACCGGTCTGGAAGCTGCCGGTCAGGCTCAGCTGGTCGGCGAAGCTCTTGACGTCGACGGCGCGGCTGTTGGTACGACGCCACAAGGTGCCGTAGTTGTTCGGGTTGCCCTGGCTGTCGTCMGGCTGGGTCCACAGGTAATCGTTGCTGGTGTTGCCCAGGCGCGCGATGTTGCGCAGCTTGTGGCTGCCGAAGTCGTAGCTGCCGTCCAGCGTGCTGATGTCGGCGCGGGTGCGCTGGAAATCGCGGTCCACCAGGCCGTAGTAGTTGTTGCGGTCGGGCACCATCGGGCGGCCGTCCACCCACTTCGACACCGGCGCGCCGTTCGGGTTGCCATACGGGAAGCCGCCTGCGTCGGGCAGGTCGTCGCTCTGCATGTGGTAGTGGCTGGCGATCAGCTGCGCCGGGCCGTTCAGGCCGAACGCGATCGACGGCGCGATGCCCCAGCGGCTGACGTTGGCCGCGTCACGACCGGCAATGTCCGACTCGTGCTTCATCAGGTTCAGGCGTGCGGCGATGCCATCGCCCAGCACGTAGTTGGCATCCACGGTGCCGCGTGCGTAGCTGTCGGTGCCGATGCCCATGCTGGCAGTGGTCTCGTTCTTCAGCTTCGGGGTCTTGCTGACCAGGTTGAGGCTGCCACCACCGGAGTCACGACCGCCGTAGGCCGAGCTCGGGCCCTTGACCACTTCCACCTGCTCCAGGTCGAACACTTCGCGGGTCTGTGAACCGACGTCGCGCAGGCCATCGACGAACATGTTGCTCTGCGAGTCGAAGCCGCGGATGAAGGGGCGGTCACCGGTCGGGTTGCCGCCTTCGCCGGCGCCGAAGGTGATGCCCGGGACCATGCGCAGCGCATCCTGCAGGTTGGTCGCACCGGTTTCGGCGATCAGCTTCTCCGAGACGATCGAGACCGACTTCGGAGTGTCCAGCAGCGCGGCGGTGAACTTCGGCGAGGACGGGTTGAACCAGCTGCCGCGCACCTGGACCTTGTCCAGCTCGGTGGCCTTGCTGGCGCCGGCGTCGTCGGCGGCCTGCGCGGCCAGCGGCGCGAAGCCGGCGGCGAGGGTGGCGGTGGCCAGTACGGAAACGCGAGGTGCGTACTTGCGGGTCTTGATGTGGGTCATGGGTAGGTTGGCGGTGGCTTGGATGGGGAATGAGCGAGAGCTGGCCAGCACGACTCAATGGCGCGATGGCGGCGGCGAGGTTCGGGCAGTGCCAGGCCATGCCTGGCGGCAGTTCAGACGAGGCGAGGCGCACGGCAATGGCCGCAGGGCGCCTCAGATGGCGTGCGGAGCCGGAGGTGCGTGGCCGGGATTCAGGCGCAGCGAGGGGTCGTGCCGCTGCCAGCGCAGGGCATCGGAGTGCCACAGCGGGATGTGGGCCACCAGCGCAGCGCGCGGCGGCGCAGCGCCGGTACAGGGCGTGCCGCTCTCACCGTCCAGCGGAGGTTCCGGGGCCGGCACAGCGTGGTGGGGGCATTCGTCGCTGGAAGGAGCCGGCAGCGGAGCGGCCTGGTCCATGTTGTCCAGATGCGCCTGCCAGCCGGCGTTGGCGGTGTGGCCGCCACGCCCTTCGTGCAACGCCGACCAGCCCAGCAGCAGCGTCAGCAGCGCGGCCACAAGCAGCGGCCACCCCTGACGGGCGAGCTGGCACAGCGTGGCAGTGGGCGCGGACGAAGCCATGGCGCAGGCGGAGGCGTTACGAAGATGTTACGTAGGATAACATCAACGATAATGATTCGCATGTACGGGTGTGGCAGGCCACCCGGAACGGACCCGAAAGGCCCTGGCAGGGCCCTCAGGCTGTTCCAGTAGATCCACCCCATTGGTGGATGCCTTGAACTTCAATCGCGGTCGTCGCGGGTCCAGATGGCGTCGTGTTCGCGCTTCACCGGAAACTTCGGCACTGCGGTATAGGCCGGCGCACACAGGGCGCGGCCATCACGCACGTCGAAGCGCGCGCCATGCAGTACGCATTCAACGCTGCCCTCGGCGGTGTTGAAC
>NZ_JBFTNR010000368.1:0-5726 GCF_056665995.1 Stenotrophomonas sp. 05L44_2 | reverse complement strand
ACGTGCGTCCGGTGTGGGCCGAGTGCCGCCGGGTGCTGGCACGCGATGGCCTGCTGATGGCCAGCTTCTACAATCCGGTGGTGTTCGTTGCCGCGCGTGATGCACAGCTGAGCGAGCAGGGCCTGATCCGCCCGCAGTACGCGATTCCCTATTCCGACCTGGAAGACCTGGAGCCCGCCGCGCGCGAGGCCAAGCTGGCCCGTGGCGAAGCGCTGACATTCGGTCACAGCCTGGGGGATCTGATCGCCGGGCAGCTGGATGCCGGGTTCGTCATCGACCGCTTCATGGAAGACTGGCAGCCGCAGCCGCGCTTCCTGATCGACCGCTACCTGCCGACCTTCCTGGCCACCCGCGCACGCCGGATCGGCTGAAGACGCGGGCGTACAATGGACGGCCCCACGTTGCACGAGTGAGCCGTCCCTTGTCGTATCCCTATCCGCTGGTCGTGTTCGACCTCGATGGCACGCTGGTCGACAGCGCCGCCGATATCGCCGAAGCACTGAACCGCACGCTGGAAGACATCGGCCTGGCGCGCGTACCCGAAGCCACCGTGCTGGGCTGGATCGGTGACGGCGTGCGCCGGCTGGTCGAACAGGCCGTGCAGGCCGCCGGGCGTCAGATCGATCTGGCAGCGGTGATGCCGACCTTCATGGTCCATTACCGCGAATGCCTGCTGCGCAGCCCGCAGCTGTTCGCTGGCGTAGTGGACGCGCTGGCGCAGTTGCGCGCGTTGAACGTGCCGCTGGCCATCTGCACCAACAAGCCGGCCGCGCTGGTGCCGCCGTTGCTGCAGCACCTGGGCATCGCCGATGCCTTTGCGCTGGTGCTGGGCGGTGATTCGCTGCCGCAGCGCAAGCCCAGTGGTGAGCCGTTGCGGCATATTGCCGCGCACTTCGAACTGCCCGTCGATGCGTGCCTGATGGTTGGCGATTCGCTCACCGACTATCGTGCTGCCGAGGACGCCGGCATGCCGATCGCGCTGGTGCGCTACGGCTATCCGCGAGGACTGGACCTGGAAAACGCGCAGGCCGTCGCGGTAATCGACGACCTGCGTGAACTGCCGGGATTGGCTGCGGTATCGGCGACCTGACCCGCCGGTAGCGCCGGGCCATGCCCGGCGGCCCTTCGATCTGGCGCCCCGACGCCGGGCATGGCCCGACGCTACCGCTTACCTGGGCTGGTAACGCACGCTCAGCTGATACTCGCGGCCTGGCTGGTTGAACCACGCCACGGTTTCGTACTCGCGGTCGAACACATTGGCCACCCGCGCCAGCACCGACCATGCCGGGGTAAGCGCGTATTCGGCGCGCAGATCCAGCGTGCCGTAGCCGCCGACCTTCGCCGCGTTGGCGGCATCGTCGTAGCGCTTGCCCGCGCCCTGTACGGTCAGGCCGGTGCGGAAGTCGCCGAAGCGGCGGTCGATGTCCAGGCGCGCGGTCTGCTGCGCACGGCGTGCCAGCCAGTTGTCGAACTGCGCGCTGCCGTTGGTGCGGTTGCGCGGGTCGGTGAAACTCAGCTGCGCGTTGATGTCGAAGCCGGCCACGGTGGCGCCGCCGGTCAATTCCGCACCGCGGATGCGTGCCTTTTCGACCTGCTGCATGCGGAAGGTGGCCGCGTCGTAGGTGATCAGGTCATCGATGCGGGTTTCGTACACGTCCAGGCCCCAGCGCCAGCCCTGGCCCTGCTGCGAGATGCCGAGGTTGGCACTCTTGGACTTCTCCGGGTCCAGCGTCGGCACGCCGCTCCACGGGTCGTACAGGTCGCTGAAGGTCGGTGCCTTGAACGCGGTGCCGTAGCTGGCGTTGACGCGCAGGCCGTGGCCCAGCTCCATCGCCCAGCCGAGGCTGCCGGTGGCATGGTTGCCGAACTGCTGGTTGTCATCATTGCGTGCGCTGGCCTGCAGCTGGTGACGGCCGAAGCGCGCCTGGTACTGCAGGAACACGCCGGTGTTGCGACGGCTGTCGACCAGGTAACCGGCGCTGCTGCCATCCAGGTTGTCCTCGCTCCAGTCCACGCCGGCGCTGAGCAGCTGGCCTTCGGCAATACCGATGTCGGCCTGCAGCGAAGCGCTGTCGCGGTGCGTCTGTGCGCTGCCGCGTGCACCGAAATCACCGAAGTTGTCGGACTCGTTGTCGCTGCGGCCGACGTTGGCGGTCAGCGTCAACTGCTCCGACGGGGTGTAGCGCACCTTGCCGGCCAGTACCTGCTGGCGGGTCTCGGAGTAGTTGTAGTAGCCGTCGTAGTGGTTCTTGCCGTCGGCACGCAGCGCGCTGCCTTCCACGGTCCACTGGTCGCTCAGGTTGTAACCACCGCGCAGGCTCTTGGACAGGTTGCGGTAGCCATCGCGGTCGGGTTCATCGGCAAAGCAGCCGGTGAACAGCGTGGCCGAACCGCGGCAGGCATCGATGCCATCCGAATGCTGGTAGGCGATGTCGGCGCCGAACCAGCCGCGTTCGGTGCCGCCACCGATGCCGCCGCTGGCTTCACGCAGGCCATTGCTGCCGCCGCCCAGCTGGAAGTGCGGAGCGAAATCACCCTGGTTGCGGCGGGTGAAGATCTGGATCACGCCGCCGATGGCGTCGGCACCGTACAGGCTGGACTGCGGGCCGCGCACGATTTCCACGCGCTCGATCTGTGCCAGCGGCAGATCCTGGTACATCGCCAGGCCGAGGTCGGCGCTGTTGATGCGCACGCCATCGACCAGCACCACGGTATGCGAGGAATTGGTGCCACGCAGGAACAGCGAGCTCTGCTTGCCCAGTCCACCGGCATTGGTCAGGTTGATGCCGGCGCGGCCCTGCAGCAGTTCCTGCAGTGAGGTGGCCTGGCTGGATTCGATCTGCGCGCGGTCGATCACCTGCGCAGGCGCAATGCTGTCCTGCAGGGCGATCGGAGTACGGGTAGCGGTGACCAGCACCTGGTCGAGGTCGGCGGCGCCATCATCGGCCAGGGCCAATGCAGGAAGTGCGGCCAGCACGGCCAGGGACAGCATTCGGGACTGCAGTTTCATCGGGGGACTCCAGGTGCCGCGCACGCCCGCGCAGCGAAGGGGAGGAGTCACAACAGGCAGGCACGCGCCGATGCCGCGGCCATCGCCACAGACATCCAGCGCCATGCCCACCGCATCGCGACCTGAGGCTTCCGGGCCGGTCTCCGGGCTCGCCGCCGGGTGGCCCGAGGCCACCGTCCAGGCGCCTTCCCATGCCTGCGGCACAGTGGCGGGTTGCCTGGAATTGACGTGCTTACCGTTGCGGGGGCAGCGCCGGCATGGCGTGTTGTCACGCGTCACCGGCTTCCCGTTTCAACCTGCCGGCAGGGCCGCAGGTCACCTGGAAGTGCGCGCAGTCTACGGCATCGCGGCCGGCCCGTAGCGTCGAACCCGCACGACTGAGCAGGCGCGGATGCACCTGCACGGTGCAGCAGACCTGCGCCAGCGCCTAGAATGCAGCTCGAATTATCGTGGTGCCGTTGCCGATGTCCGTCTGTTTTCCGCTGTTCCCGCGCCGCCCTGACTGGGCACGCGCATGATCCTCGACCTGGTCCGCCATGCCGGCAACGGTCGCGATGAGTTCCTCGATGGCCGCAGCGATCCGCCGCAGCTGGCCCGCCTGCCGCAGGAGCTGGTCGATGCCTATGCCGGGCAGTCGTGGGAACGGGTGATCAGTTCGCCGCGCCTGCGCTCGCTGCATACGGCGATGGCACTGGCCACACCGCGCGCGCTGGATGTTGAGGCCGACGAGGAGTGGGAAGAGCTGGATTTCGGCGACTGGGATGGCCAGTCATTGTTTGATCTGCCGGAAGAGGCGTTGGCCGCGTTCCACGCCGATCCGCACGCGTTTCCGCCGCCGCATGGCGAAAGCTGGGGCCACTTCGAACGGCGCATCGCACGCGCGCTGGATCGCCTGCTGGATGACGACGACCCGCCGCCGACAGTCGTGGTCAGCCACGGCGGCCCGCTGCGCATGGTGCTGTCGCTGGTGTGCGGCCTGCCGAGCGCTACGCGCTCGCCGGGCATGGCCCGGCGCTACCGATCGCGCATCACAGTGGTGGTGCCGGCCGGTGGCCGGCATTCCCAGCAACGCGGAGGCCTCAATCCTCGTCGGCGCTTTCGGCCGTGCTTTCTTCGCCGTCGTCCTCGGCGTCGAAGCGCTGCTCATGCACCGGGCCCGAGGCCGGACCTGCCGCCTTCAGCGGATGCACGGCAATCCGTGCTTCGTAGTCCTGCACCAGTGCCGTACGCTGCGGTTCGCTCAGTTCCTGCCAGTGGCAGTCCAGCAGCGCACCTTCCAGCGAATACAGCAGGTTGAGGCTGGGCTTGAAGCCGGCACGCTTGACCTTGACGAAGGCACCGACGGCACCGATCGCAACCAGGTCCTCACGGCTGCGCAGGCCCACCTGGCGCAGCCATGCCGCACTCTTCGGGCCGATGTTGCGCAGCTTGACCGCGCTCACGCCAACGCCCCGACGAACACCTCGGCGATGGCTTCCAGACCGGCCTGGTCCTCGGCATCGAAGCGGCCGACGACCGGGCTGTCGATATCGAACACACCGATCAGCTCCCCACCACGGAGCAACGGCACCACCAGTTCCGAGCGCGATGCGGCGTCGCAGGCGATATGGCCGGGGAAGGCGTCCACATCTTCGATCCGCTGGGTGACGCGCTGGCTGGCGGCCGCACCGCACACGCCCTTGTCCAGCGGAATGCGTACGCAGGCCGGCAGGCCCTGGAACGGACCGACCACCAGTTCCTTGCCGTCATACAGGTAGAAGCCCACCCAGTTCAGGTCGGGCAGGGCGTGGTAGACCAGTGCAGCGAGGTTGGCCGCATTGGCGATGCGGTCGGACTCGCCGTAGACCAGGCCACGGGCCTGTTCCAGCAGCTGGGCGTATTGTTCCGGCTTGCTGCCGGTGAGCGAGGCGTTGGCGAACATGGCCGCAGTCTAGCAAGCGCGCCGGGCCAGCGATAATGGGGCTCTGTTGCCCCGCTGGAGCCTGTGATGTCCCTGCCTGCCACGTTGCCGACGGCCCTGTTCGTCACCGGCACCGATACCGAGATCGGCAAGACCGCCGCCAGTACCGCGCTGCTGCACGCGCTGCGCCGGCGCGGCCTGCGCGCGGTGGGCATGAAGCCGGTGGCCAGCGGCAGCCATGACGCGGGGCAGGGGCTGCGCAACGACGACGCGCTGGCATTGCAGGCCGCCAGCCTGCCGGTGCCTGACTACGCCGATCTGAACCCCTACGCATTGCGCCAACCGTTGGCGCCCGAACTGGCGGCCGCAGAAGATG
The DNA here is from genome assembly GCF_056665995.1 of Stenotrophomonas sp. 05L44_2. Lineage (NCBI taxonomy): Bacteria > Pseudomonadati > Pseudomonadota > Gammaproteobacteria > Lysobacterales > Lysobacteraceae > Stenotrophomonas > Stenotrophomonas sp. 05L44_2. Next base: position 440 of record NZ_JBFTNR010000368.1, on the reverse strand, counting down.
GCGTGCGCATCGAACTGGCCCCGATCGTGGCGGCCTTCGAACGCCTGCGCGCACAGGCCGACGTGGTGGTGGTCGAAGGCGTGGGCGGCTGGCTGGCGCCGTTGTCGGCGCAGCTGGACCAGCTTGACCTGGTACGTGCGCTGCGGCTGCCGGTGGTGCTGGTGGTCGGCATGCGCCTGGGCTGCGTCAACCATGCGCGGTTGACCGCACACTCGCTGCAGGCCAGTGGCGTGGAGTGCCTGGGCTGGATCGGCAACCACATCGATCCGTCGATGCAGCGCCAGGATGAGAATTTCGCGACCTTGCAGCAGCGTCTGCCGATGCCCTGCTGGGGCCGGCTGCCGCATCTGCCGGGCGCCGATGGTGAAGCGTTGAGCGCGTATCTGCACAGCGACCACAGGTAGTGCCGGCCGCTGGCCGGCAACTGCACGTTGCGACCT
>NZ_JBFTNR010000367.1:0-4176 GCF_056665995.1 Stenotrophomonas sp. 05L44_2 | reverse complement strand
GTGATGAGCATCCTCGCCTACGACGATGAGGACGAAGTGATCCGTCGCGCCAACGACACCACCTTCGGCCTGGCCGCAGGTGTGGTCAGCAAGGACATCAGCCGCGCACATCGCATCATCCATCGCCTGGAAGCCGGCATCTGCTGGATCAACACCTGGGGCGAGTCGCCGGCGGAAATGCCGGTCGGCGGCTACAAGCAGTCCGGCGTTGGCCGCGAGAACGGTATCTCCACCCTCGGCCACTACACCCGCATCAAGTCGGTGCAGGTCGAACTGGGCGACTACGCCAGCGTGTTCTGACCGGCGCGTCCTGAGCACCGCCCATCGTCCGGCCACCGCGCCGATCCGACATTCCGCCGGGACGCCTGCATGCAGCGCGCCCGGCCTGCAGGAGAGCAACCATGAGCACCCATAACGAGTACGACTACATCATCATCGGCGCCGGTTCGGCCGGCAACGTGCTGGCCACCCGCCTCACCGAAGATGCCGATGTCAGCGTGCTTCTGCTGGAAGCCGGTGGCCCGGACTACCGGCTCGATTTCCGTACCCAGATGCCCGCCGCACTGGCCTTCCCGCTGCAGGGCCGCCGCTACAACTGGGCGTACAAGACCGATCCCGAGCCCTTCATGAACAACCGCCGGATGGATTGCGGTCGTGGCAAGGGCCTGGGCGGTTCGTCGCTGATCAACGGCATGTGCTACATCCGCGGCAACGCGATGGACTACGACAACTGGGCCGGCATGCCGGGCCTGGAAGACTGGACCTACCTGGATTGCCTGCCGTACTTCCGCAAGGCCGAAACCCGTGACATCGGCCCGAACGACTACCACGGCGGCGACGGCCCGCTGCGCGTCACCACGCCCAAGGCCGGCAACAACGAACTGTTCGCGGCGATGGTCGAGGCCGGCGTGCAGGCCGGTTATCCGCGCACCGACGACCTCAACGGCTACCAGCAGGAAGGCTTCGGCCCGATGGACCGCACCGTCACGCCGAAGGGACGCCGCTCCAGCACCGCGCGTGGCTACCTGGATCTGGCCAAGCCGCGCCCGAACCTGACCATCGTCACCCACGCGCTGACCGACCGCATCCTGTTCTCGGGCAAGCGCGCAGTGGGCGTGCAGTGGCTGCACAACGACCAGCCGCAGCGCGCCACCGCGCGCCGCGAAGTGCTGCTGTGTGGTGGTGCCATCGCCTCGCCGCAGATCCTGCAGCGCTCCGGCGTCGGCCCGGCCGACCTGCTGCGCAGCCTGGACATCGACCTGGTGCACCACCTGCCCGGCGTCGGCGCCAACCTGCAGGACCATCTTGAGATGTACCTGCAGTACGAGTGCAAGAAGCCGGTCTCGCTGGCCCCGGCACTGAAGCTGTACAACCAGCCGGCGATCGGCGCCGAATGGCTGTTCCTGGGCACCGGCATCGGTGCCAGCAACCAGTTCGAAGCTGGCGGCTTCATCCGCAGCGATGCCGAATTCGACTGGCCCAACCTGCAGTATCACTTCCTGCCGGTGGCGATCAACTACAACGGTTCCAACCCGATCAAGGCGCACAGCTTCCAGATGCATGTCGGCTCGATGCGCTCGCCCAGCCGCGGCCGCATCCACGTGCGCTCGAAGGATCCGCGCGAAGATCCCAGCATCCTGTTCAACTACATGTCGCACGACCAGGACTGGCGCGAGTTCCGCTCGGCAATCCGGATCACCCGCGAGATCTTCGCGCAGCCGGCGCTGGCTCCGTACAGCGGCCGCGAGATTTCGCCAGGCAGCGCGCTGCAGACCGACGCGCAGATCGATGCGTTCGTGCGCGAGCATGCCGAGACCGCCTACCACCCGTCGTGCTCGAACAAGATGGGCCACGCCGATGATCCGATGGCGGTGGTTGACGGCCAGGGTCGCGTGCACGGCCTGGAAGCCCTGCGCATCGTCGATGCCTCGATCATGCCGCAGGTGGTCACCGGCAACCTCAACGCACCGACCATCATGATCGCCGAGAAGCTGGCCGATGTGATCCGTGGCCGCGCGCCGCTGCCGCGCAGCACGGCTTCGTACTACAAGGCCAACGGCGCGCCGGTGCGCAACAAGAGCTGAGTCTCCGGCCATCGGAATCATCCGCCGGGCATGGCCCGGCGCTACCAGGCGGGCTTTGCCTTCAGTCGACGGGCATGGCCCGGCACTACGAGGCGAGCTTTGCCTTCGGTAGCGCCGGGCCATGCCCGGCGGCTTTTGGCGCATACGGCCGCGCAGTGTCCACCCTCTTCGCGTTTTCCCTACGGGACGGTATGCTGCGGAGAGCGGTTCTGGCGGATACTGTCCGCGCCGCACCCATCATTACGATTCCTGGAGGGGGAATATGAGTCTGGATCGTCCCTGGCTGCAGAGCTATCCGAAAGGCGTTCCCGCCGAAATCGACGTCAACGAGTTCCATTCGGTAGTTTCGGTCTTCGACGCCTCCGTCGCGAAGTACCGCGACCGACCGGCCTACTCCAGTTTCGGCAAGACCCTCACCTACGGTGAGACCGACGCCCTGGTCGAACAGTTCGCCGCTTACCTGCTGGGCGAGCTGAAGCTCAAGAAGGGCGACCGCGTCGCCCTGATGATGCCCAACTGCCTGCAATACCCGATCGCCACCTTCGGCGTGCTGCGTGCCGGCCTGACCGTGGTCAACGTCAACCCGCTGTACACCGCGCGCGAGCTGAAGCATCAGCTGGTCGATGCCGGCGTGACCGCGCTGGTGGTGGTGGACAACTTCGGCGACACCGTCGAACAGGTCATCGCCGATACCCAGGTCAAGCAGGTCATCACCACCGGCCTGGGCGACCTGCTCGGCGCCAAGGGCACGATCGTCAACTTCGTGCTCAAGTACATCAAGAAGATGGTGCCCAACTACCACCTGAAGGGCGCGATCCGCTTCAAGCAGGCGCTCAAGCTGGGCAGCCGCCACACCCTGCCGAAGGTCGAGATCGACCATGACGACGTGGCGTTCCTGCAGTACACCGGCGGCACCACCGGTGTCGCCAAGGGCGCGATGCTGACCAACCGCAACCTGATCGCCAACATGCAGCAGGCCTCGGCCTGGATCAGCGCATCGGGCATCGAGATGGGCAAGGAATGGATCATCACCGCCCTGCCGCTGTACCACATCTTCGCGCTGACGGCGAACGGCCTGGTCTTCATGAAGTTCGGTGGCTGCAACCACCTGATCACCAACCCGCGYGACATGAAGGSCTTCGTCAAGGAGCTCAAGWSSRYGCGCTTCACYGCSATCACCGGCGTCAACACGCTGTTCAAYGGCCTGCTCAACACCCCCGGCTTCGACACCGTCGATTTCTCCTCGCTGAAGGTGACCCTGGGCGGCGGCATGGCCGTGCAGCGTGCGGTCGCCGAGCGCTGGAAGAAGACCACCGGCGTCACCCTGGTCGAGGCCTACGGCCTGACCGAGACCTCGCCGGCGGCCTGCATCAACCCGCTTACCCTGGCCGAGTACAACGGCTCGATCGGCCTGCCGATTCCGTCCACCGATGCCTGCATCAAGGACGACAACGGCAACATCCTGGCGCTGGGCGAAGTGGGCGAACTGTGCATCCGCGGCCCGCAGGTGATGAAGGGCTACTGGCAGCGCCCGGAGGAAACCGCCAAGGCCATCGACGCCGACGACTGGCTGCACACCGGCGACATGGCGAAGATGGACGAGCACGGCTTCTTCTACATCGTCGACCGCAAGAAGGACATGATCCTGGTGTCCGGCTTCAACGTGTACCCCAATGAAGTCGAGGACGTGATCGCGATGATGCCGGGCGTGCTGGAAGTGGCCGCGGTCGGCGTACCGGACGAGAAGTCCGGCGAGGTGGTCAAGGTGGTCATCGTCAAGAAGGACCCGAACCTGACCGCCGAGATGGTCAAGGAGCACGCCCGGGCCAACCTGACCGGCTACAAGCACCCCAGAATCGTTGAATTCCGAAAAGAGCTGCCGAAGACCAACGTCGGCAAGATCCTGCGTCGCGAACTCCGCGACACGCCCGCCCCGTAAGGGTTTCGGGAAAGTTGAACGCGCTCAGGCCCGGGTCGGCAACGACCCGGGCCTTTTCGCATGCGCGGGCCCGGGGCCGGTGTAGCATCGCCGCGTGAGTGGACCGTTCGGCCCGCCGGCCACCACCTTGATCTGCGGGCCGCACCGCCGAGG
>NZ_JBFTNR010000366.1:0-4183 GCF_056665995.1 Stenotrophomonas sp. 05L44_2 | reverse complement strand
GAGCATCAACTACCTGCCGCTGGCCGTGGGCGGTGCGCTGATGCTGTTGTTCGCGCTGAACCGTGCGTGGAAAGCGCTGCATGCCGCGGCAGCCGACGCCGACGACGCTGAAGGAGATCGTTGATCCATGGGCATCACCATCCTGTTCTCTGTTTTTGCCGCGCTGCTGCTGTTGGGCGTGCCGGTGGCCTACGCGCTGGCCGCCGCTGCGCTGGCCACCCTGCTCTACCTGGACATTCCCAGCATCGTGCTGGTCCAGCAGATCTCCGCAGGTACCGGTTCGGCCTCGCTGATTGCCATTCCACTGTTCATCTTCGCTGGCGAGATCATGATGCGCGGCGGCATCTCCGAACGCCTGATCGCCCTGGCATCATCGCTGGTCGGGCGCATGCGCGGCGGCCTGGGCCAGGTCTCGATCCTGTCCTCGCTGTTCTTCGGCGGTGTATCCGGCTCGGCCATCGCCGATGTGTCGGCGGTGGGCGGCACGATGATTCCGCAGATGGTCAAGCGTGGCTACGACCGCGATTTCGCAGTCAACGTCAGCATCACCGCTGCGCTGGTGGCGCTGCTGGTGCCGCCGTCGCACAACCTGATCCTGTTCTCGGCCGCCGCCGGTGGTGGCCTGTCGATCGCTGACCTGTTCGCCGCCGGCATCGTGCCGGCGCTGCTGATGACCCTGGCGTTGATGATCACCGGCTACGTGGTCGCGCGTCGCCGTGGTTATGGCGTGGAAGTGTTCCCGGGCTGGCGCGCGGTGCTGTTGCGCATCGTCTCCGCCCTGCCCGGCCTGGGTCTGGTGGCGCTGATCTTCGTGGGTATCCGCGCCGGCATCTTCACTGCGGTGGAAAGCGCGGCCATCGCCGTGGTCTACGCCCTGCTGGTCACCACCGTGCTGTACCGGCAGCTGCGCTGGCGTGAGTTCTTCGACACCGTCATCCATGCCGCGCGCAGCACCGGCGTGATCCTGTTCGTGATCGCCACCGCGGCGGTGTTCGGCTGGTTGCTGGCCTACCTGCAGGTGCCTGCGGCGGCGGTGGACTTCCTGCAGTCGTTCGCGCACAGCCAGTTCATGGTGCTGCTGATGATCGTGGTGATGCTGCTGCTGCTGGGCACCTTCATGGACCTGGCACCGATGATCCTGATCTGCACGCCGATCTTCCTGCCGGTGGCCAAGGCCTATGGCATCGATCCGATCCACTTCGGCCTGGTGCTGGTGCTGACCGGTGGCCTCGGCCTGGTCACGCCGCCGGTGGGCTCGGTGCTGTTCATCGGTACCGCCATCGGCAAGATCAGCGTCGGCCAGAGCATGCGCACGATCTGGCCGTTCTGGTTCGCCGCGCTGGGCGTGCTGCTGATCGTCACCTTCTTCCCGTCGCTGTCGCTGTGGCTGCCCGCCGCGCTGCGCGCCTGATGAGCGGAGGCAATCACATGACACCGACGCTGCACCGCGCTGCTGCAACCGCCCTGCTTGGCCTGCTGCTGGCCGCGCTGCCTGCCCTGGCTGCAGATCCCGCGCCCGCGCAGTGGAAGCGCGGCATCGAGCACCAGCGCCAGGGCGACCTTGGCAACGGTACCTTCCTCAACCCGGTGCTGGCCGGTGACAGGCCCGATCCGTCGGTGCTGAAGGACGGCGAGGATTACTACCTCACCCTGTCTTCGTTCGACGCCTACCCCGGCCTGCCGATCTGGCACTCGCGCGACCTGGTCAACTGGCAGCCGCTCGGCCATGCGATCACGCAGAACGTAGGCGCGATCTGGGCGCCGGACATCGTCAAGCACCAGGGCCGCTACTTCATCTACTTCCCGGCGCGCACCGGTGAGCGCCGCAGCAACTTCGTGGTCTGGGCCGATGACATCAAGGGCCCGTGGAGTGCGCCGATCGACATCGGCCTGGGCGGCTACATCGACCCCGGCCACGCGGTTGGCGAGGACGGCAAGCGCTACCTGTTCCTCAGCGGCGGCGACTACGTGCAGCTGGCCGATGACGGCCTGAGCGTGGTGGGTACGCCCAAGCATGTGTACGACGGCTGGCGCTACCCGGAAAGCTGGGACGTGGAGGCCTACGCGCAGGAAGGCCCGAAGATCCACTTCCGCGATGGCTGGTACTACATGACCACTGCAGTGGGCGGCACCGCCGGCCCGCCGACCGGGCACATGGTGATCACCGCGCGCTCGCGCTCGATCCACGGCCCGTGGGTGAACGCGCCGAACAACCCGATCATGCGCACCCGGTCGGCCGCTGAACCGTGGTGGTCGCGTGGCCACGCCACGGTGATCGAAGGCACCGACGGCCGCTGGTGGATGATGTACCACGGCTACGAGAACGGCTTCTGGACGCTGGGCCGGCAGGCGCTGCTGGAACCCATCGAATGGACCGCCGATGGCTGGTTCGTGGCCAAGGGCGGCGATCTCGGGCAGCCGCTGCGCAAGCCATCGGGCAGCGCGCTGGCACCGCACGGCATGGCCCTGTCCGATGCTTTCACCGGCCGTGCGCTGGGCCCGCAGTGGGCGTTCTTCAACCCGGCGCTGGATGAAGAACGGCGCCTGCGCTTCAGCGGCGACGGCCTGGTGCTGCAGGGCAAGGGCAGCACGCCGCGCGATGCCTCGCCGCTGACGACCATTGCCGGGGATCCGGCCTACCAGTTCGAGGTGCAGATGGAGATCGCCCCCGGCGCGGTGGGCGGTGCCCTGCTGTTCTACAGCGACCGCCTGTATGTGGGCGTGGGCAGCAACGGCGAGCAGTTCGTCATGCACCGCTACGGCGAGGAGCGCCCCACCCGGCTGGCGGCCAGCGCCAAGGGCGGCCGGCTCTGGCTGCGGGTGACCAACAACCGCCACATCGTCACCATCCATTCCAGCGCCGATGGCCAGACCTGGCAGAAGTATCCGGTTCAGATGGAAGTGTCCGGTTACCATCACAATGTGGCTGGCAAGTTCCTGGCACTGAAACCGGCCCTGTATGCGGCCGGCAACGGTGCGGTAACCTTCCGCAGCTTCCGCTATCGCGCGCTGGACTGAGCGCGCGCTGGAATCCCCAGGCTTATCGGGTTCACTACATGTCAGTGCGCAACAAGAACGATGCCGCTACGCCGGCATTGGCAAAGGGCAAGGCAGCCACGATCAACGACATCGCGCGACTGTCGGGTGTATCCAAGAAAACGGTTTCAAGGATCATCAACAACTCGCCGCTGGTGCGCAAGGACACGCGCGACAAGGTGGAAGCGTTGATGCGCGAAGTCGGCTACACCCCCGACCCGCTGGCCCGTGGCCTGGCCTTCCGCCGCTCGTTCCTGATCGGCATGGTCTACGACAACCCCACCGCGCAGTACATCGTGGACATGCAGTACGGCGCGCTGGATGCGCTGCGTGGCTCCAGCTTCGAACTGGTGGTGCACCCCTGCGACAGCCGCAGCCCGGGCTACATCGACGGCGTGCGCCGCTTCGCCCAGCAGCAGAAGCTGCATGGGGTGATCCTGGTGCCACGTGCGTCCGAAGACCAGGCGCTGGCGGACATGCTGGACGAGATCGGCTGCCGCTTCACCCGCGTGGCTGCGCTGCCGCTGGATGAAACCTCGCAGATGGTGGTCACCCACGACCGCGACGGTGCCGCCGAAGCGGCCGATTACCTGCTTTCGCTGGGCCACCGTGACATCGCCCTGGTGACCGGCCCGAGTGCATACCGCTCGGCGCACGAACGCACCGCCGGCTTCATCGAGGCGCTGTCGCAGCGTGGCATCGAGCTGCCGAAGGATCGCATCATCGAGGCCGGCTACACCTTCGAATCGGGTGTGGCCGCCGCCGAGAAACTGCTGCTGGGCAAGCGCCGTCCGACGGCGATCTTCACCGGCAACGATGAAATGGCCGCCGGTATCTACAAGGTCGCGCTGCGTGCGGGCATCAACATTCCGCGCCAGCTGTCGATCGTCGGTTACGACGACAGCCCGCTGGCCTCGCGCCTGTGGCCGTCGCTGACCTCGGTGCGCCGGCATACCCGCGACACCGGCCGCACCGCTGCGGCCATGCTGATCCAGCCCGAAGGCCAGCCTGCGCTGCAGATCGCCAGCGTGCGCCCGCACCTGATCGTGCGCGATTCCTGCCAACCGCCCGAGGATTGATCCCGCAGGGATCAATCCTGTAGGTCACGACCGTTGGTCGTGACACCTTTCACGGATCAGTCCGGTAG
>NZ_JBFTNR010000365.1:0-4185 GCF_056665995.1 Stenotrophomonas sp. 05L44_2 | reverse complement strand
GCTCCAATGCGTCTGGTCTACGCTCGAAGTCGGTGGCTGCAGCGCCATCTTCCAACTGCACCATCGCGATGTCGAAGTTGCCTGTCTGATGCCCCAGGCCTGGAACCCGATTGCTGAAGTCCGGACCGGTGGACATCCACAGCGAGACCCATGTGCAGTGTCCGGCACCGTTGGTGTTCTTTCCGGAAACACTGGGTACATCGAACGTCATCGTGTACCTGCTCCAGGTTCCTGTCAGCGTGGCGATGCCAGCAAACATCTGTGTCGAGGAGTCCTGACCACGGAAATCCTGCTCGATTTCCACGGCAATCTTTGATCCGGGCGCTGCCTTCGCATAGAAGGAAAGCGTCAGCTTCCTGCCACTGAGCAGTGTTACGTCTTCGATCAATTGCGAAACGCGCTGGTAGCTGTTCCTGGCCGAAGAGGCGCCTACGTTGACATTCATGTACCAGCGCGGATTGCCAGGAACTGCGGTCTGTCCCGGCTCCAGCGGGAAGCGCGCCATTGAAAGCGTTCCGTTGCCGTTGTCACGCTTCCAGCGATCGGCCAGATAGTTCGAACCTGTGCCCTGTGCCAGGCCCCACCCGCGCTGCCAGAAGCGGAAGTCACCATTGACGAGGTAGTTCCTGGCCAGTGATCTACCGGCCAACGCTGCATCCAGGGCTGCTGGAATTGCCGTGACGGCCTCTTGAGCGTCCTTCAAGCCGCTATACACCTCGGCAAAATTGTCGTTGATCTTGGTGAACGCCGGCCGCTGTGTCTCGCCTCGCTTTCCATTCGGTTGAAGGGAATCGAGGTCGATAATCTTTCTTGCCATGTCGGGATCCTATTGTTCTGGTGAGAGACCGCTACGGATCAGAACTCAGCGTCGGCCCACCAATGCCACCAGCCGCCCCATCGGCCCGGGTTGTTCGACCAACTCACTTCATAGCTGGATGGCGAGGCGTAGTTCACTACGCAGGGAACACGGGAGATGTTGTCCTCGGCGATGTGTCCATCCTGCTGGGTGGTATCAGCCGAAATGATCATCACGTAGGGGTGCGCACGTTTTGCCACCAGGAAGCGCACGCTCTGGTAGTGGGCAACCCCCGGGTTGTTCAACGAGAATGCCTCGCGTCCTTCGTTGTGCGGCGTATTGGGCGGGACATCCAGGTTGTAGCTCTTCTCGTAGTAGCGCTGGCACAGGGCCAGCTCCACGCCGGGCGGCCGCCAGTCGAAGTTCGTTGCATTGAGCCCAGGTTCGACCTGGAACTGGGTAAAGCCGAAGGATCCATTCTGGCCTGCCAACGCCCCGCCATATCCACCGGCGCATAGATCGAAGACCACGTAAATGTGGTCGTTGCCGTTGGTTCCCAGCTTCTTCCCTTTCGTACTCGGCAACGTCACGGTGAGTGACTGACGCGACGCTCCAGTGCTCAACGTGAGGACGCCCGCCTCGGTGGAAACCTGAGGCGAAGGCGTCCCACCGGTTCCAAAGTCCTGGATGACACGCACACCCACCTTGCGCCCGGCTACGTCGCTGTTCGCCCAGACCGAGATCGTGACGGCGCCGCTGGCGCTTCGCACACCTTCGATTCTCTGGCCCATCCAGGCGCCGCTGTTGGCGACTGCACCGGATACCGTGCACACGAGGATGGCGCGGGTGTCTTCGGGATAGCCCAACTGTCCCTCGTACGGTACACGCTGGATGTCATGACTGCAGCTCAACGCGGAGTTGGAGAAGCGATCGGCAAAGAGCGTTTCTGCACCCAGTGTTCCCGAGCCGCTGCCGACACGTCCAGAAGTGCGACGCTGCCAGAACTGCAGGCCGCCATTGATGAAGAGATTGCGCCCGGGCAACCGCCCACTGATCGCGTGGTCCACCGTCTCTGGAAGCTTTTCCACCGCGGCCAGGGCATCGTAGACCTCTGCGAAGTTCTCGTTGATCTTGGTGAAGGCCGGGCGCTGTGTTTCACCCCGCTTTCCATTCGGTTGAATGGAATCGAGGTCGATGATTCGTCGTGACATTTCTGCTGTTTCCTTGTCTTTTCGGGGATTGCACCAAGCAGCGCATTCCGCAGCGGTGCTCGCGGATCTCAGATTTCCGCGTCCAGGATGATTCCGGTACCCGCGTCGGCGGAGTCTGCGCTCTGCAGGATCCCGGCCTGACCAGCAGCGGCTTCGTTCAAGGACCCGATGATGGTCATCCTCGTCGAAGACACTTCGACCGCGTTGAGCGCCGTCAGGCTCGTCGCCCCCGATCCCGTAAGGAGTCGCCACTGCGGCAGGTTTGAGAATCCGACCGTGGGGATGGTCCGCATCCGCTGGCTGAATGGATAGATCAGGTACACCTTGTTGTCACCACGGATGAGGCCGACACCGGCGTTGAAGCGAACTCCGCCGTCAAAGTAGGAACCCGTGGCATCGGCCTGGTAGTAGCGCCGACAACGCTGCACTTCTTCGTCCAGCGGACGCCACTCGAAAGCCGTGGCCGTAGCGCCGCGCTCCCACTGGAATTCTCCGAAGTAGACCTGGCCATGCTGCGCACCAAGGCCGGCGGTGCGGTTGGCAAACTGCGTGCCCGCAGATACCCACACGCACATCACGGCGGCACCTTCATCAGATAGTGTTTTTCCCGAGATGGAGGGCAGCGTCACTGTCTTGCGGATTCTGTTCAGGCCAGGAGCGAGCTCGAAAATCTCAGGTGCAACGGCCAGTACCGGGGCGCTGCCCGTTGCGCCGAAGGTCTGCGCGAACTCCAGTGCGATCCTGCGGCCCCCCGCACCTGCATTGAATACCAGGAAGGACACCGTGCTTGGGGTATCGGCGAAGGTTCGCACGTCCTCCACACGTTGCTCGAACACGAAGAAATGCTTCTCTGCGTCGGTGTTTCCACTCGAGCTGACGGACAGCGTGTACTTGCTCCGGGGAAAATTGTTGTCCCCCATAGCCGTGGGGTTCCGCCTGAACACAGGATCGGCGATGCCCTGCATCTGAAGGAACCAGCGATCGGCCGTGTACCTTCCCGATGTGTTGAAACTCGTACCCCGCTGCCAGCAGTCGAAATTGCCATTGATCAGGCGATTTCTTCCCGAGACCGCACGTGCGACCGCCTCGGGTACTGCATCCACCGCCAAGGCCACTTCCTTGAAATTCTGGTTGATCTTGGTGAAAGCGGGGCGCTGCGTTTCGCCCCGCTTGCCGTTGGGCTGGATGGTGTCCAGGTCGATCTGCTGAAGATCCATGTCCGCTCCTACGGCTGGTACGTCTGTTCGAACGTCGCAGTGATGCTGAACACCGATCCACCCAGATGGCTGTCGGTATAGGTGTCGCAGCCATACAGACCGGTGCCCAGCGGGCCCCGCCAGAAGAAACTCTGGCCCACATGGCCATCCAGGAACGCAACGATCTCGTTGATCGTGCTGCGATTACCGACGAACTGCAGCTGGTAGCTGCGCAGGCGGGCATTGAGCCCATCCGGTGCGGCTTGTGCGTATCCATCGCCGAAGCGCGCGCGCTTGACGGTGGCAGTGGTGGTGCCAGTGCTCTGGCTGGTTGCTGCCCAGGTAAAGGTGTCGGTCATCGTGCTGCACTCCTGCTGAGGACGCCGCCAGCCTTCATGTCACGCATCTGCAGGTCACGGTATTTTCGCTCCACGAACTGGCCGATCTCGTTGCCGAACTGCTGCAGCATGCTTTCGTTGCTGGTGACTTCCTTGCCACCGTTGTTGTCGATGCGGATATTGACTCCCACCCCGCCACCGCCGCCGGCGCCGTGTGCCGCCACTCCCAGGCGGCCATCGGGCCCGCGCTGCAGCGGCATGATCGCTTCAGGCCCCGCTTCACCGAACACGCCGGCGCCCTTGGCGAATGCGAACAGCTGTGGGGTGTTGTAGATACCGCCGGAGTAGGCCGACAGACTCGGCGATTGGTAGACACCACCCTTGGCGTTGGCCTCCACCCCCGTGCCATAACCGAGCATGCCCGTGATCTTTTTGACGCCCCAGACGATTGCCTGCTGGATGGCGATCATCTTGAGGTCGGCGATGATCGACTTGGCCAGTTCCTTGTAATTGGACTTGCCCGTCTTCACGAAGCTCTGCAATGCGGCCTCTGCTCCGGTGAATGCCTTGGAAAATGCATCCTGGGTGGTCTTGGCGGAGTTCTCGGTTTTTTCCATGTACTCGCCGAGCGCGCTGCCGAAACC
>NZ_JBFTNR010000364.1:0-4228 GCF_056665995.1 Stenotrophomonas sp. 05L44_2 | reverse complement strand
GGGGATGTGGGTGTTGGTGAGAGGGGCCCGCGCGGTGCGCAGCAGCGCGTGGGGCGGCAGCGCGAATGCGCAGCCGCGTCCCCAAGGTTCGAATCCTTGACAGCCCACCAGACGAAAGCCACTTGGTCCGCCAAGTGGCTTTTTTCTTTCCTGCGGCAGCGTCGGCAGATCCCCGTCATGGGTGGATATCGCAGGCATTGAGGGGTTCATCCACGCATGGCGTGGATCTACTGAAGCGTGGCTGAAATCAGCGTCCCATGCGTCATCAGCATGTTCAATGCTGTGAGCTGCTTCTCACCGGTTGCTGCCGGCATCGCTCCCAATAGGCGTTCCGCGCCGAAGGCGCATGCATGAGGAGTGCTTCGATGACGTTCAACAAGAGCGCGGGCGTGATGCTGGCCGCCGTGGTGGTTGTCGCCCTGTCGGGCTGCAGGGCGGACGAGGCGGCCACCGCCGCTGCGCCGGACTACGCGCGGACGGTGGAGCGATCTGCGGATGTCGACCACGTCGCTGCACAGTCGGTGGAGGGGCGCGACGCCGCGCAGTCGACCGGGGCGACAGGGGAGGCGCTGCCTGCTGGCGCGGTTGAAATGACGCGCTCCGCCGATGGCGCCACGCTGGAAACGCCCAGTGACGATGCGGCCGGCGTCCCTGCGGGCGAAACAACCGAGCCCGCGCCGGCCGCCCGCTGACCCGGATCGGCCTGGGGCGGGATGCGCCCAGGCCGGCTCCAAAGGGCAATTTCCCTGTTCAGTTTTGTGGAAGCCTTCCGCTTTTCGCCCTCGCCTGCAACAATGAACACCTGAGCCGGCCACGCGAAAGTGGCGGAATTGGTAGACGCCCTGGATTTAGGTTCCAGTGCCGCAAGGCGTGGGGGTTCGAGTCCCCCCTTTCGCACCAGGCCGGCCCGTCCCCCGCCCAGTCGGGCATTCCGCGTCAACCCCTGCGCCCGGCCGTGCTGGCGGCGCCGCCCGAATTGGGCGAAACTAAAGGGCTGCGGCAAGCAGGCGCGTCATCGACGTCGCGTCCTTACAACCGTTTCATCCATCATCGAGCCGGGGGCCAGGGCGCCACCGGTGGCAGGAGTCAACATGCAAGCTTCGATCGAAACCATCGGCAACCTGGAACGCCGCCTGAGCTTCTCGCTGCCGGAAGACCGTCTGCAGAGCCACATCAACGGCCGCTTGGGCGAAATCGCCCGCACCACCCGCATCAAGGGTTTCCGTCCGGGCAAAGTGCCGGCCAAGGTGATCGAGCAGCGCTTCGGCGCGCAGGTCCGTGGCGAGGCGCTGGACGGCCTTCTGCGCGAAACCTTCGACGCCGCCGTGCGTGAGCACGACCTGCGCATCGTCGGCAGCCCGCGCATCGACAAGGGTGACGAGGGTGAGTTCTCCTTCGTGGCCACCGTCGAAGTGGTGCCGGACTTCGGTGACATCGACGTCAGCAAGCTGACCGTGGTGCGCCACACCGCCGAAATCACCGATGCCGACATCGACCAGATGATCGAGAACCTGCAGACGCAGCGTCGCAGCTGGTCGCCGGTCACCCGTGCCGCGCAGGACGGCGACCTGGTCGCACTGGAAACCTGGTCGCAGGCCGGTGACGAGCGCCTGCCGGCCGAAGGCACCGAGAAGGGCAGCATCGTGCTCGGCCAGGGCATGATGTTCGAGACCATCGAGCAGGGCCTGGTCGGCATGGCCAAGGACGAAGAGAAGACCCTGGACGTCGAGTTCCCGGCTGACTGGCGCGTGCCGGCGCTGGCGGGCAAGACCGTGCAGGTCACCGTGAAGGTCAGCGACGTGTCCGAGCCGGTCGTGCCGGCCGTCGATGAAGCCTTCATCAAGAGCTTCGGCGTCAAGGGTGGCGACGTCGAGCAGTTCCGCAGCGACATCCGCGCCAACCTCGAGCGTGAGCTGAAGGGCGCACTGATGAACCGCCTGCGTCGTGAAGTCGGTGAGCAGCTGATCGCCGCCTATTCGTCGGTGGAAATGCCGCCGCGCCTGGTCGAGAACGAAGCCCGTGCCATGCTGGCCCAGCAGGTCGAGCAGATCCGCCGCAGTGGCCGCAACCCGGGCGAGATCCCGGCCGACGCCCACGAAGGCTTCAAGGACGCTGCTGCCAAGCGCGTGCTGGTCGGCCTGGTGGTCGGCGAAGTGGCCCGCAGCAACGACCTGCGCCTGGAGCCGAAGCGTCTGAATGAAACGATGCGTCTGATCGCCTCGACCTACGAAGAGCCGGAACAGGTCATTGAGATGTACCGCAACGACCCCCAGCTGATGTCTGGCCTGCAGAACCGCGTGATGGAAGAGCAGGTGATCGACTGGATCGCCGAGCGCGCCCAGCACACTGAAGAAAAGCTGTCGTTCCAGGACGCGATCCGCCAGTAATCCCTGGCGGATTGCCGGATACCCCGCGCCAGCCCTGGCGCGGGGGTGTTTCCCCCCAAGATAGGTACCTCACGAAATGGACAACCGAACCAAAGCCCTGAACATGGTTCCCATGGTGGTCGAGCAGACCAGCCGCGGCGAGCGTGCCTACGACATCTATTCGCGCCTGTTGAAGGAGCGCCTGATCTTCCTGGTTGGCCCGATCGACGATCACATGGCCAACGTGGTGGTGGCGCAGCTGCTGTTCCTGGAAGCGGAAAACCCGGAAAAGGACATCAGCMTCTACATCAACTCGCCSGGTGGCGTGGTCACCGCSGGCMTGGCKATCTACGACACCATGCAGTACATCAAGCCGGACGTGAGCACCATCTGCGTTGGCCAGGCCGCCTCGATGGGCGCGCTGCTGCTGGCGTCCGGTGCGGCGGGCAAGCGCTATGCGCTGCCGAACTCGCGGGTGATGATCCACCAGCCGCTGGGTGGCTTCCAGGGCCAGGCCACCGACATCGACATCCACGCACGCGAGATCCTGACCCTGCGTGCGCGCCTGAACGAAGTGCTGGCCAAGCACACCGGCCAGTCGCTGGAGACCATCGCGCGCGATACCGAGCGCGACAACTTCAAGAGCGCGGTCGATGCGGTCGCCTACGGCCTGGTCGACCAGGTCCTGGAGCGTCGTCCGGAAGAGTCGATCCAGGCCGGCTGACCGGCACTCACGGGGCCATGGCAGGCCCCGTTCCTGCAGGGTCGGGTGGACTGATGTCCCTCCGGCCCTGTGTTATTCTCGAATCGAACCCCCGTTCAGCGGGTGGGGTAACTGGGTAAGCGAAGCATGAGCGAAGACCGCCAAGGTCGTTCCACGGACACCGGCAAGATCCTCTACTGCTCTTTCTGCGGCAAGAGCCAGCATGAAGTGCGCAAGCTGATTGCCGGTCCGAGCGTGTTCATCTGCGATGAGTGCGTGGAGCTGTGCAACGACATCATCCGAGAGGAGCTTGAGGAAAAGGCGCAGTCGGCGCGCAGTTCGCTGCCCAAGCCGCGCGAGATCCTCGAGGTGCTCGACCAGTACGTGATCGGACAGAACCGCGCCAAGCGGACCCTGGCCGTGGCCGTGTACAACCACTACAAGCGCATCGAGAGCCGCCAGAAGAACGACGAAGTCGAGCTGGCGAAGTCGAACATCCTGCTGGTCGGTCCGACCGGTTCGGGCAAGACCCTGCTGGCCGAGACCCTGGCCCGCCTGCTCAACGTGCCGTTCACCATGGCCGACGCCACCACGCTGACCGAAGCCGGTTACGTGGGCGAGGACGTGGAGAACATCATCCAGAAGCTGCTGCAGAAGTGCGACTACGACGTCGAGAAGGCACAGCAGGGCATCGTCTACATCGATGAAATCGACAAGATCTCGCGCAAGAGCGAGAACCCGTCGATCACCCGCGATGTGTCCGGCGAAGGCGTGCAGCAGGCCCTGTTGAAGCTGATCGAAGGCACCGTGGCCAGCGTTCCGCCGCAGGGTGGGCGCAAGCATCCGCAGCAGGAATTCCTGCAGGTGGACACCAAGAACATCCTGTTCATCTGCGGCGGTGCGTTTGCCGGCCTGGACAAGGTGATCCAGCAGCGCTCCAACGACGCCGGCGGCATTGGTTTCGGCGCCAAGGTGAAGAGCAGCGAGCGCAAGCAGGAAGTGGGCAAGGTGCTGGCTGAAGTCGAGCCKGAAGACCTGATCAAGTTCGGCCTGATTCCCGAGTTCGTGGGCCGCCTGCCGGTGGTCGCGACCCTGGAAGAGCTGGACGAGCCGGCCCTGATCCGCATCCTGACCGAGCCGAAGAACGCCATCACCAAGC
>NZ_JBFTNR010000363.1:0-4230 GCF_056665995.1 Stenotrophomonas sp. 05L44_2 | reverse complement strand
ATCTTCAGGTCCGGGGCGCCGGCATCCACCTTGGGGATCATGCGCGCGGCCAGGTTGCCGCAGATCGCCAGCGCGATGACAGAGGTGGCGGCCACGATCGGGCCATGGGTGCCTGCCAGGGTGAACACCAGGCCGCCGACGATCATGCCGGTCAGGATCGACATCGACGTGCCCATCTCGACCAGGCCATTGCCACCGGTCAGTTCTTCCGGACGCAGTACCGAGGGCAGCACCGAGTACTTCACCGGGCCGAACAGGGTGGACTGCAGGCCCGTGCAGAACAGGGCCACCAGCAGCACCGGCAGGCTCTCGGTGAGAAAGCCCACCGCAGCCAGCGTCATGATCACGATCTCCATGGTGGTGGTGATCACGATCAGCCGCGACTTCTCCAGCTTTTCCGCGATCTGCCCGGCCAGGGCGGAGAACAGGAAGTAGGGCAGGATGAACAGCGCCGGCGCCAGGTTGGTGTAGAGCGTGCGCTCGCTCTCGGCCACGCCCAGGTAGAACAGCAGGCCGATGATCGCCTGCCGGTACACGTTGTCGTTGAAGGCACCCAACCCCTGCACGATGAAGAACGGCAGGAAACGGCGCTGGCGCAGCAGGGCGAACTGGTTGTGACCGGACATGGAACCTCCTTGGACCGGCGCAGCCTAGCATCCCTGCCTGTCAGGCAGGGATGCGGTAGGTGCGGACCGTTGGTCCACACACCCCACCAACGCTCACACGATATCGTCGACCACGCCGCCATCGACCCGCAGCGCTGCGCCGGAGGTGGCCGACGCCTGCGGTGAGGCGAGGTAGACCACCATGTTGGCCACTTCCTCGACCGTGGCCGCGCGCTGGATCACCGATGCAGGGCGATGGGCCATCACGAACTCACGGCCGATCTGTTCCAGCGGCTTGCCGGTGCGTGCACGCTCTTCTTCGAACATCGTTGCGAAGCCATCGGACAACGTCGGGCCGGGCAGCACCGCATTGACGGTGACGCCGCTGCCGGCCACGCGCTTGGCCAGGCCGCGCGACAACGACAGCTGCGCGGTCTTGCTGACGCCGTAATGGATCATGTCGGCAGGAATGTTGCGTGCTGATTCGGAGGAGATGAACAGCACGCGGCCCCAACCGGCGTCGACCATCGCCGGCAGCAGGGCGCGCGACAGGCGCACGCCGGACATGACATTGGTCTGCCAGTACTGCTCCCAGGTGGCATCGTCGGTCTCGAAGAAGTCCTGCGGGCCGAAGATGCCGGCATTGTTGACCAGGATGTCGACGTTGCCCGGCAGGCCGGCCAGCAGCGCGTCGACCCCGCGGGCGTCGGACAGATCGGCGGCCACGCCCAGCACGTTGGCGTCGGGAATTGCAGCCAGCAGTCGCTGACGTGCGCGTTCCACGCTGTCGGTACTGCGGCCGTTGAGGATGACCTGTGCACCCGCGGCGGCAAGCCCCTGCGCGATGGCCAGACCGATGCCGGCGGTGGAGGCGGTGACCAGTGCGGTGCGGTCGTTGAGTTCGATCTTCATGGGGGAGATCCTGCGTGGGCGACACCGCAGTATCGGCGTCGGGGCGTGATCGCAATGCCCCCGTGCACGCAACACGATGTTGCACGGCCGACAGGGTCACGCCCGAATACCGCTCCAGTAGATCCACGCCATGCGTGGATGCCGTCCGCTCAGGCCAGGCCGCGCACCGCGCCATTGGCCGCTGCCCTCACCTTCGGCAACATCCGCAGCACCAGCGCCATCTGCGTGCGGATCAACTGCAGTTTCGGCGGCATCGTCTCATCGAGCTGCTCCAGTTCCGCGGCCACCGCACGATCGGCGTCGTTGTCCTCCTCCGACACCGGCTGCTGCGCCGTCAATRCCGATGCCAGCTGCTGCAGCGCTTTACGCACCCGCTCGCCAGCGGCCAGCGCGAGTGGATCGCCCGCGTAGCTGTCGACCTGGTCGCGGTGCGCACCCAGCGCCGACAGATGCCCGAGCAGGGTGTTGGACAACGCCAGGAAGTGGAAACCCGAATCGAGGTTGCGGCGCACGTGGCCCGGTTCGCGCAGCATGTTCGACAATGCGGTGGACAGTGCGGCATCGGCGTTGTGCATGTCGCGGCGGGCGATGCGGTAGGCCAGGTCGTCGCGCATGCCGCTGCGGTACTGGCCCAGCACCGATTCCAGATAACGGGCGGCGGTATCCAGCACCCGCGCCAGCACGCGGTGCAGCTGTCGACCCTGCCAGTCCGGCAGGATCAGGAACGCGGCCGCTGCGGCGATCGCGCACCCCAGGATCGTATCGACCATGCGCGGCACGATCAGCACGAAGCCGTCGCCGATCAGGTTGAAGCAGGTCAGCGCCATCACCGTGATGGCGGCCGAGGCGACCAGATAGCGGTCGGTACGGGTGAAGAAGAACAGCAGTGCCGACAGCAATGCGATCAGCAGCTGGATCTCCAGCGTTGGGAACAGCTGCAGCAGCGCCCAGGTCAGCACCAGGCCGGCAAGCGTACCGACGATTCGTTGGGCCAGGCGCTGGCGGGTGGCACCGAAGCTGGGCCGGCACACGAACACGATGGTCAGCAGGACCCACGAGCCGTTCTGTGCATTGAACAGATGGATGGCAACGAAACCGGCGATCAGTGCCAGCGCCATGCGCAGGCCATGGCGGAACAATACCGAGCCGGGGGTGAGCTGCTGGCGCACGCGCACGCCCATTTCGCGCAGCGTGTGCGGGTTGCTGTCGCGCAGGCGGGTGTCGACGTTGTCCAGGCTGGCTTCGGATCGTTCGGCATCGAGCAGGCGGCGCTCGATGCTGCGCAGGTTGTGCACCAGCAGGTCCAGCGAGCCGAGCAGGCGCTGCCACTGCGGGCGTTGCTGGTCGCGCAGGTAGGCCAGGGCATCGGCCAGATCGCGCCCGGCCTGCTGGTTGCTCTCGCCGTAGACGAACGGACGACGCAGCCGGATCGCTTCGCCCAGCCGTGCACAGGCCTGGCCCTGCAGGTCGAGCAGGCGCTGGCAGCGGTACAGCACGTCGCTGTGGAAGAACGCGTCGACCAGCGCGCCGTACGGGTAATGCGAGGAGCTGGCGCGCTCATGGAAATCCTGTGCCATGTAGTACAGGCGCAGGTACAGGCCGGAGTTGACGCCGGGCCGTCCGGAGCGGCCAAAGCGCGCCAGGATCGCGGTCTTGGCCTCGTTCAGCGCGCCGACCACGCGACGGTTCTGTTCGGCCAGGTCGAGCTGGCGGCGCTGCAGGTCCGCCTCGCGTACGGGTTCGAACAGCGCGGCCTTGAGCTGCAGGTAACGGCCCAGTTCCACGTACAGGCGGGCCACGCGCTCGCGCACCGGCCGGTTGGCGAACAACGTGGTCCACAGGATCGACAGCAGCCCGTACCAGACCGCACCCGCAAGCAGGTGGCTGACCGCATCCAGCGCACTGTGCAGGTCATGGGCGCCATGCTGTTCCAGGCCGATCATGGTGTAGATGGCCAGCGTGACGGTCGCCTGGGCGATGGACGCGTAGCGCTCGCCCAGTGCACCGAGCAGTGTCAGGCCGAACGTGGACAGCGCCAGGGCCGCGATGAATATCCACGGCCAGGGGAACAGCCAGATCACCGAGGCCGCTGCCAGGCAGAAGCACAACAGCGACAGCAGCACGGCCTTGGTCCGGCCCCACCAGTTGTCATCGGTCTCGGCAATCGCACTGGCGATGATGCCGAGGAACACGCCGGGCAGCGCGGTCAGCGCATCCAGGTGCCAGCACACGGCCATGGCCGCGGTCAGGGCAATGAACACCCGCAGGCCATAGCTGGCCTTCTCGTGGGCCCACAGGCGGCTGAGGCGGGATTCGCGTGCGGACATGCAGGCTCGGCGAAAGGATCGGCCACCATTATTACGGGCCACGCGTGAAATCCGGTAGCGCCGCGCCATGCGCGGCGTGGCATGCAGCCGCCGGGCATGGCCGGGCGCTACCGAGGCCCGTTACATGTCGAACCGCACGCTGAGCGCGAAGGTGCGCGGCAGGCCGACGCCGGCATTGGACCAGTACCTGCGGTTGGCCAGGTTCTCCACGCTGGCACGCAGGGTCACCGGATGGCCGGAGGCCAGCAGGCGGTAACCGACGCCGGCGTTGACGAGGGTGTAGTCGGGCAGCTTCAGGGTGTTGTCGGCGTCGTACCAGACATCGCCGTAGTAGCGCACGGCGGCATAGGTCTCCAGCCCTTCCACCCACGGCAGCTGGTAAGTGG
>NZ_JBFTNR010000362.1:0-6069 GCF_056665995.1 Stenotrophomonas sp. 05L44_2 | reverse complement strand
GGCCAACCTGGGCGTATCGATGGTGAAGACCGCCGATCCGGCGATCCTGTTCGCCAACGCCGGCTACATCCATTCGTTCCCGCGCGGTTTCAGCGATATCGACAGCAACCCGGATACGGTCAACCCCGGCGATGTGAAACTGGGCGGTTCGGTGTACTTCGGTGCCGGCGTGGCATTCGCGTTCAACGAGCGCACCAGCCTGAGCATTTCCTTCAGCGACAAGATCAGCACGCGCGCCTCGACCCGGTTCAAGGGCGGTGAATGGGTGAAGGTGATCGGCAGCGATGCCAATGCGGCCTCGCTCAATCTCGGCGTGACCTACGCGTTGAACCAGCACACCACGCTGGTGACGCTGCTGGGCATCGGCCTGACCCCGGATGCGCCGGACTTCACGCTGGCATTCAAGGTGCCGTACATGTTGTAAGCGCGGCAGCCCGGCATGGCGCGGCGCTGCATGGCCGCGCTTTGCCGGTGTCGGTGCATGCCCGGCCGCGCAGGGGCCTGCGTTGTCAGCGCTGCGCCGGCAGCTCCAGATGATGCTTGCGGCACAACCGGTATATCGTGACCCGCGAGATCTGCATGTGCCGCGCACACGCCGACACGTTGTAGCCATGCTGGCGCAGGGCCTGCAGCAGTACATCGCGCTCCACCTGGCCACGCGCATCCTGCAGCAGCGCGCGCCGCGCAGGGGCGTCCGGCTCTGCCAGGTCGAGGTCAGCGGCGTTGATCAGCTCGCCTTCGGCCACGATCGCTGCCCGCTGCACGCGGTTCAACAACTCACGTACGTTGCCGGGCCAGTCGAACCCGCGCATGGCCTGGCGTGCGCCGGGATCAAACCCGCGTGCGCGGCCGGGGTGGCGTTGGCGGAAGCCGCGCAGGAAGTGCTCGGCCAACAGCAGGACATCGCTGCCGCGTTCGCGTAGCGCGGGCATCGGCAAGCGCAGGACATTGAGGCGGTAGTAAAGGTCCCGACGGAAGTGGCCCTGGGCCACCGCCTGTTCCAGTTCGACGTGGGTGGCTGCCAGTACGCGCACGTCCACACGCAGCGGCTGGTTGCTGCCGACCCGTTCCAGCGTCCCCTCCTGCAGCACCCGCAGCAGGCTGGTCTGTGCGTCGGCGGGCAGGTCGCCGACTTCATCGAGGAACACGGTGCCGCCGTGGGCACTTTCAAACAGACCGATGCGGCGTTGGGCGGCACCGGTGAAGGCCCCACGCTCGTGGCCGAACAGTTCGGACTGCACCAGATTGGCAGGGATCGCGCCGCAGTTGATCGCCAGGAACGGTTTGCCGGCACGGCCGGACAAGGCATGCAGCGCTTGCGCGGCAAGTTCCTTGCCGGTGCCGGTCTCGCCGGTGACCAGCACCGGCAGGTCGACCGGAGCGAATTTATGCAGGGAGGCGCGCACCGACAGCAGGGCGGTGCTGTCGCCGATCAGCGCCGGCAGGTTGCCGGACTCGCGGACCATGTGCGGCAACGCGTCGTCGCCCTCGGATTGCCGCTGCATTGCCGACAGCAGATCGTGCAGTTCCAGTGGCAGCGCGAACTGGTCGCGGCACGCGCGCAGCAGCGGCCCCCACGCGGGCGGAGCGCTGCCCAGTCCAGGGGGCAGCACGGCGAGCCAGGGCAGGTGGTGATGCCGCTCGATCCACGGCAGCAGCAGCTGCACGGCGTCGGCATCAAGGTGACGCAGATCGACGATGGCCACCAGGTGGTCGCGGCTGCGCAGGCCGATGGCCATGGCAGGGGCAGGGCTGATGCAGCGCAGTTGCCAACCGGCCGCCGCCAGCGCACCCCGCTCGGCTGCCTGCGGTTGGCCGAACCAGATTGCGCAACGCGATGGAATCTCCAGGCTTGCCGCCATTCCTTTCCCCCAGGCAACACGGGCGGCCCAGCCGGGCACCCGGCGCGCCGCCCCGCGCCGGGATGCTGTGGCCGAACACGGTCGGCCTGTCGCGGTCACTGCAACCTTGACATCAAGGACCAACGCAGCAAGCGGCGGCCAGCGGCCAGCGGCCCCGGTTACGGCCAGCCGCCCAATGAAAAAGCCGCTGCAGGGCAGCGGCTTTTCAGGCAATGCGCAGATGACCCCGGATCAGAGGTCGACCCGGCGGGCCTGCATGAACTTGTTGCCCCAGTAGCCGGTGAGCAGGGTGTCGACGCGGACGTCCTTGCCGGTGCTCGGAGCGTGCAGGAAGCGGCCATCGCCCACATAGATGCCGACGTGGTCGACCCGGCCCTTGCGGCCGAAGAACACCAGATCGCCTGCAGCCAGGGCGGCGCGGTCGTTGATCAGTTCGGCATTGGCGTCATGCGCCATTTCGCGCGAGACGCGCGGCAGCTCGATGCCCAGGGCCGAGCGGAACACGTAACCGACCAGGCCACTGCAGTCGAAGCCGCTGTCCGGATTGCTGCCGCCCCAACGGTACGGGGTGCCGAGCAGGGTCATGGCCCGGCGCAGCAACGACTGTACCTTGCCGTTGTCGGCAGCGTTGCCGACCACGACGCTGCCATTGGCGGCGCTGCTGGTGTCGTAATTGGCGAGGAGGCGGCTGAGGTCACCGGCCACCATGGCCGAGCGGTCCATCAGGGGAATGGTGTCATTGGCGGCCAGGTGCGGCAGCAGGGCGGCCAGGGTGGCGCTGGCGGCGGCATCGGCGCGGCTGCGCTGCGGAGCGGTGGCGTCGGCCTTGGCGGCTGCGCGGGGGGCGGCCTCGGCGGTGGCAGCCGGGGGCGCATCGGTACGGGTGGGAGCGGACTGCGACCAGGCCGGAAGGCTGGTCAGACACAATGCCAGGCCCAGCAGAAGCGGGCGGACACTACGCGAAGAAGCGGCGGTCTGGCCTTGGCACGTCGGGTCGTTTGTCGTCACGCGTCGGTCACAAGGAAAAAAACGATGGGGCATCATGCCCTGTAAAAGCAGTAATAAGTTAAAAATTCCGTTAATAAATCGTTAGTCACGCCGTGATGTTTGTCACAGTTTTGAACATATCGCCTGTTCATTTTAGCGAAGGACGCGTTTCGCCCCTGTGTAGTGGTCCTTCCAATAGGTGCCACTGAGCGAATCCAGGCGGACCGTTCCGCCGGTGCTCGGGGCGTGCACGAATCGACCTTCGCCCACGTAGATGCCGACGTGGCTGACACTGCCGCGACTGCCAAAAAAGACCAGGTCGCCGGTTGCCAGGCGCTTCGGATCGATCTTCGGCCCCTGTACCGCCGCCAGGTCGCGTGAGGTCCGCGGCAGCTTCAGGTCCAGCATTTCACGGTAGACGTAAGCGACCAGGCCGCTGCAGTCGAAGCCGGATTCGGGCGTGTTGCCGCCGTAGCGATAGGGCGTGCCGACCAGGCTGATGGCGCGCATCAGCACTGAATTGGCGGCCTCGGGGTTGTCCGGCGTGGTGCTGGGCCAGCTGGCCGCAGGCGGCGGCGGTGCGGAACGGACGGCCTTGCCGCCGCCGCAGGCGGTCAGCAGCAGGGGCAGGGCCAGCAGCAGGGCGGGCGCGAGGAGCCGGCGCGTGCCGGACGAAACTGGCGTGATGTGCATGTTCTCCGGATAATGCGCGACCTTGGATTGGCCGTCATGATGGCGGCGTCCCCGCCGGGCGACAACCCGCCCCAACCCGCCTGCCTCCGGCAGATCCAGACAGAGTTGCGCATGAAGATCGAAAAAGACCGCGTTGTCCGCTTCCACTACACCGTCTCCGAGGCCGGCCAGGAGCCGATCGAATCGTCCAAGGACCGCGGCGAGCCGCTGGCGATCCTGATCGGCCACGGCAACATCATCCCGGGCCTGGAAAACGCCATGATGGACAAGGAAGCCGGCGCGACCTTCGACGTCGACGTCAAGGCGGCCGATGCCTACGGCGAGCGCCGTGATGGCCTGTCCCAGCGCGTGCCGAAGAAGCACTTCGGTACCGCCAAGCTGGTCCCGGGCCAGCAGGTCGTGCTGCAGACCAACTTCGGCCCGCGTGCCGTGACCGTGCAGAAGGTCGGCATGAGCGTGGTCGACGTCGACCTGAACCATCCGATGGCCGGCAAGGACCTGCATTTCGACGTCGAGATCGTCGACGTGCGCGAAGCCGGCAAGGA
The DNA here is from genome assembly GCF_056665995.1 of Stenotrophomonas sp. 05L44_2. NCBI lineage: Bacteria > Pseudomonadati > Pseudomonadota > Gammaproteobacteria > Lysobacterales > Lysobacteraceae > Stenotrophomonas > Stenotrophomonas sp. 05L44_2. The sequence goes on along the minus strand of NZ_JBFTNR010000362.1, from coordinate 1,982 downwards.
AGAGCTCGAACACGGCCACGTCCACGGTGACGGTGGTCACCAGCACTGATCGCACCGCGATCGTGATGGCAGCAACGGCCCGCTTCGGCGGGCCGTTGCGTATCTGGGCCGCCCCGCCCCGCTTCGGCGGGCCGTTGCGTATCTGGAACAGGGCGGGGCCATCCATGGCCCGCAGGCCGGCGGCATAATGACGGACCTGCACGCCGGATGCCCCGTGAACACCGCTTCCCCTTCCCTGCAACCGGTGGCTTCCGGCGAACGCATCGCCGTGCTGGACATACTGCGTGGCTTCGCCCTGCTGGGCATCCTGCTGATGAACATCGAGGCCCTCAGCGGGCCGCTGGACCTGGCCTTTACGGGCATCGACGCGCATTGGCAGGGCATCGACTACTGGGCCGATGCCTTCGTCTATGTGTTCGTGCAGGGAAAATTCTTCACCCTGTTCTCGCTGCTGTTCGGGGCGGGCTTTGCGGTGATGGCCCAGCGCGCCGAGGCGGCGGGTCGCCAGTTCACTCCGTTCTACCTGCGCCGCAGCGCCGGGCTGCTGCTGATCGGCCTGTGCCATGCACTGCTGGTCTGGTCGGGCGACATCCTGGTGCTGTATGCGCTGGCCTCGCTGCCATTGCTGGCCTGCCGTGAGGCACCGCGCAGCTGGCTGCCCTGGATGGGGTTGCTGGTGTATGCGCTGGGTGTTGCGCTGATGCTGCTGGTCGGCGCGATGGTGTCGATGGCCACCCCGCAGGACCTGCAGAAGATGCTGGTCGACGCGCAGCAGGGCATCGACCAGCAACGCCTGGTGTACGGCCAGGGTGACTGGATGCAGGCCAACGTGCAGCGCCTGCATGAGTTCGGCGCGTCGCTGGGTGGCATGTTCATTTCCGGGCCCGAAGTGCTGGGCATGTTCCTGCTGGGTGCCTGGTTCGCCGGCAGCGGCGCATTGACCGCGCCGGAGCGTTTCCCGCGGTTGTATGCCGGCCTGCRCTGGATCGCATTGCCGCTGGGCCTGCTGGCCACCCTGGCAGGTGTGTTGTGGAAGCCGTATCTGGCGCCGGGTGTCTATGACCTGCCGACCACTGCGGCAATGGCACTGGTGGCCGTGGGCGGTGTGCCGATGTGCCTGGGCTACCTGGCCTGGATCGTGCACTGGCGCGCGCGCATGGGCTGGCTGGCGCCGGTCGGTCGGATGGCGTTGACCCACTACCTTGTCCAATCGGTGGTCTGCACGCTGCTGTTCTATCACTACGGGCTGGGATGGTTCGACGTGCTGCCGCGTGCCTGGCAGCTGCTGTTGGCACTGCTGCTGTTTGCAGCGCAGGTGATCTTCAGCCACCTGTGGCTGCGCCGTTTCCGCTTTGGTCCGATGGAATGGCTGTGGCGTGCGATGACGTACCGGCAGTGGCCAGCACTGCGCCGTGGGGCCGGGCAGGCGTGATCGATGCCGGCCGCGCGCGTTTCGAACTGCGTGGCTGCATGCCCTCACGTCTGGCCTGCAGCGGGCCATGGCATGCTCGCAGCAGCATGGGTGACGGCGCCAACCCGCTGCCTGCCGATCTTCGTTGCGGGCGCTCGCCCGCCATCTTCCCTGTCGACTCGAGCGATTGCGATGAATACTCCCTCTTATGATTACGATCTGATCGTCCTTGGCGGCGGTTCCGCTGGCCTAGCCGGTGCCATCCGCGCTGCGCAGCATGGCAAGCGGGTTGCCCTGCTGGAGCCGGGTGAACTGGGGGGCACCTGCGTGAATGTCGGGTGCGTGCCGAAGAAGGCGATGTGGCTGGCCGCCGATCTGGCCGAGCGCATCGGCCTCGCCAGCGCGATGGGCTTCGACGTGGCGCCGCGTCCGGCGCTGTCGTGGAAGGAACTGGTGATCCATCGTCAGGCCTACATCAGCAACATCCACACCAGCTATCACAAGCGCCTGGATGAAACCGGCGTGGTGCGCATCCCTGCCCGCGGCCATCTGCTGGACGCGCACACGGTGG
>NZ_JBFTNR010000361.1:0-4239 GCF_056665995.1 Stenotrophomonas sp. 05L44_2 | reverse complement strand
GCGCAGGACCGTTGGCGCCATGGATGGCGCCATCGAGTCCCCATGGACGGGTTTACGGCGTGTCCTGCGCAGCCCACCCCGCACGACCCACGCCGATAGGCTGCTTTCAGCGACCAACCACGAGGGGCTCCGCCGTTGGCTGGAACCCATCATTCCACTCGGGAATTGGCGCGCCGGCCCCGCTGGGCCTACCATCGGCGGTCCCCACCCCCACCGCCCCTTCCATGTCCGCTCCCGCTTCCACCGCGCCGCGCCGCTGGTTCGTCGCTGGCGACTTCAATGGCTTCTTCGGCCTGGTCGTCGACAACCTCTCCATCCTCGGCTTCATCGCCATGGCCCTGGTCGGGATGTTCCAGTTCCCCGCCGACGTGGTCTTCGGCCGCATGTTCCCCGGCACTGCCCTGGGCGTGCTGGTCGGCAACCTGCTGTACACCCTGATGGCACGGCGCCTGGCCGCGCGTACCGGGCGCGACGACGTCACCGCCATGCCGCTGGGCCTGGATGCGCCGACCAGCATCGGCATGGCGCTGCTGGTGCTGGGCCCGGCCTTCCTGGCCTTCAAGCATCAGGGCCTGGACCCGCATGCCGCCGCCATCGCCACCTGGCAGCTGGGCATGGCCTCGCTGGTCATCATGGGCGTGCTCAAGCTGATCCTGTCCTTCTTCGGTGAAGCGGTGACCCGCGCGCTGCCGCGCGCTGCGCTGCTGGGTTCCATCGCGGGCATCGCACTGGTGCTGATGGGCCTGCTGCCCTTGCTGGAGACCCTGCGCTCGCCGCTGGTGGGCTTCACCACGCTGGGCCTGCTGCTGTACGTGCTGATCGCCAAGGGCAAGCTGCCGCTGCGCGGCCCCGGTGTGCTGCTGGCCTTCGTGTTCGGCACCGTGCTGTATTACGGGCTCGGCCTGGCCGGCCTGGGTGTGCCCGGCTTCCAGATTCCCGCCTGGGTGCCGCCGCAGGTGGTGCTGCCGCTGCCGACGCTGGGCTTCATCGAGGGCCTGCCGACCGCGATGACCTACCTGCCGCTGCTGTTGCCGTTCGGCCTGCTGATGGTGGTCGGTGGCATCAACGTATCCGAAAGCGCGCGCGCGGCCGGCGATGACTACCGCACCCGCGACATCCTGCTGGTGGAGGCAGTGGCCACGCTGGTCGCCGGCGTCTGCGGTGGCGTTGCGCAGACCACCCCGTACATCGGCCAGCCGGCCTACAAGCACATGGGTGCGCGCAGCGGCTACACGCTGCTGACCGGCCTGTTCGTCGGCATCGGCGGCATGCTCGGCATCATTTCCGGGCTGGTGCAGTGGCTGCCGCTGGCGGTGCTGGCGCCGATCATCGTGTACGTGTCGATCGACATCACCACCCAGGCGTTCCAGGCCACCCCGCGCCAGCATGCCGGTGCGATGGTGCTGGGCTTCCTGCCGTCGGCGGCCTACCTGCTGGCGATCAAGGCGCCGGGCTGGATTCCGGCCGAGCAGATGGGCGCGCTGCTGACCCACGTCGATGGCCACGGCCTGCCGGAGCTGGCGGTGATCTTCGCGCTGGGCAACGGCTTCATCATCACCTCGATGCTGTGGATCGCCACCGTCGCAGCGATGGTCGATGGCCGTCTGCGCCGCGCCTGCGGCTTCCTGCTGGTGGCGGCGGTGCTCACCCTGTTCGGCCTGATCCATTCGGTGGATCCGCGCGGCGGCATCTACCTGCCGTGGGATCTGCAGGGCCTGGCCCGCGTCATCAGCTGGCAGTTCGCCGGCGCCTATGTGGCGCTGGCCATCCTGCTGGGGCTGCTGTCGCTGCAGAAGCAGGCGGTGAAGCCGCTGACTGAAAACGCCCATTGACCGGTAGCGCCGGGCCATGCCCGGCGTTGGGTTGCGCTGCCGCCGGGCATGGCCCGGCGCTACTTCTCGCCATCAAGTTCCGGGTAATGCCGGAAGATGCCGTTGGTGTTGAAGGCAAGCCGCCGCTCCGAAGCGAGATAGGCGGYGATGCCGGGCCGTTGTTCCACCCGATCCTTCAGCGCGCGCAGCAGTGGCAACGTCGGCCACAGCGCCCGCATGCGGCGTGGGAACATGTAGTCCAGCCCGCTCAGCAACTGGAACAGCGACAGGTCCACGTAGGAGTGTTCGCGCAGCGGGTGGCGACCGCCATTGGCCTTCAGCACCTGCTCGAAGTAGCCAAGGAATTTCGGCAGGCGCTCATCGCGCATCGCTGCCGCGCGCGCCCTGGCCTCGGTCTTCTGGTCTTCGTAGTACTTCGACGCGGCGATCGGATGGTGGGTGTCGTGCACTTCGGCCACCAGATCGGCGATGGTCAGCTGCAACTGCAGCGCCTGCATGCGCCGCGAGGCGGCCTGCGGAACCAGATCCRGCGTCGGGCCGAGGAAATCGAGAATGGCCGCGACCTGTGCGATGACCTGTCGCCCCGCCTTCAGGAACGGTGGCGCGAAAGGTTGCGCACCTTCGCTGTGGCCATCGAGGAACGGCTGCATCACGGCGTCGCCGTGCACMCGCGCCATGTCCACGTAATCGGCGCCGGCATCTTCCAGCGCCAGCCGCACGAATTCGCCACGGCCCTGGATGCCGGTCCAGTAGTACAACGCGTACTGCATGAAGGCTTCTCCACCCAACAGGAACAGCAGGGTCGCGCGTACCGCGCAAAGCAGGCGTGAACCACAACGGCAGCGGAATGGCTGGGGAACCCTGCCGAATCAGGGCAGTCACACCTTGTCCATGCAGCTGAAAGGCGAGGTTCTGCATCATGCAGAGTGGAAAAGTGGTTTGGCCCTGGGTTCTGGGCGTGGTGGTGGTGGGCGGCGCGGGCACGTGGTTGTTCCGCGACCAGTTGCAGCACCTGGCAGATGGCGTAGCGGTGCCGGAGCAATCCGCGCCGACCTCGGCAGTCGCCACACCGAAGCCCGCTGCTACGCACGAACCCGCGCCCTCTCCGATCAAGCATCCGCTGGATTCCGAGGCCGCCGCCGACCCGGCACTGCCGTCACTGGCCGACAGCGATGCCGCCGCCTGGAGCACATTGAGCGGACTGTTCAAGGGCGAGGGCGCGTTGACTGCGCTGCTGCGCGATCACCTGATCCAGCGCCTGGTCACCCAGGTCGACAACCTGGACAAGGCCAGTGTGCCGCCTACCGCGCTGGCCTTCCGGCCGCTACCGGGCAGCCTGCAGGTGGAGCCGGGCGAGGGCGGCGAACGCATCGCCGCGGCCAATGCAGCGCGCTATGCGCCCTATGTGCAGGCCTTCACTGCGCTCGACCCGGCGGCGGCGGCCCACGCGTACAAGCGCTTCTATCCATTGATCCAGCAGGCGTATGTCGATCTGGGCCGTCCCGACGGGTATTTCAATGATCGCCTGGTAACGGTGATCGACCACCTGCTGGACACCCCGGAGCTGGCCCAGGCGCCACCGCTGCAGCGCGATGAACGCGGCCGCTACCGCTTCGCCGATGCCACCCTGCAGTCGCGCTCGATCGGGCAGAAGGCCTTGCTGCGCATGGACGTGGCGCAGGCGCGGGCGGTCAAGCAGCAGCTGCGGGCGATCCGGGCCGCGATCACCCATTGAGGACTCCAGCGTGCAGATCTGATCCGGATCAACGCGCCGACAACACCGCTTCCGGCATGCTGGCCACAGGCTGACTGGCCTTCGAATGCAGTCGCAGCCACCCTTGAAACGGGGTGGGGCAACCGCATCTTTCCAGCATCGCCGGCGTGGGCCGGCCAAGATGACCGATGAGGTTTCGCAATGCGGATGGACAAGCTCACCTCGCGTTTCCAGCAGGCGCTGGCAGACGCGCAATCGCTGGCGGTAGGCCGCGACAACAGCATCATCGAACCGGTGCACGTGTTCAGTGCCCTGCTTGACCAGCAGGGGGGCAGCACCCGGCCGCTGCTGGCCCAGGCCGGCGTCAACGTGCCGGTGCTGCGCGAACGCCTGGACGAGGCGCTTGAAGCGCTCCCGAAAGTGTCCGGCCAGGCCGGCAACCTGTCGATCGGCAACGACCTCAACCGCCTGCTCAACCACACCGACAAGCTGGCCCAGCAGAACGGTGATGCCTTCATCGCCAGCGAGTGGTTCGTGCTGGCCGCGCTGGAAGACGGCGGCACGCTGGGCATGGCGATGCGCGCTGCCGGTGCCGACAAGGCGCGCCTGCAGACCGCCATCGACAAACTGCGTGGTGGCGAGAACGTGCAGTCGGAGAACGCCGAAGAGCAGCGGCAGGCGCTGGAGAAATAC
>NZ_JBFTNR010000360.1:0-4270 GCF_056665995.1 Stenotrophomonas sp. 05L44_2 | reverse complement strand
GGCCCATGCCGATATGGTCCGGCACGATGCAGCGGTACCTGTCCGACAGGCCGGCCACCAGCGTGCGCCAGTAATAGCTCCACGACGGGTTGCCGTGCACCATCACCACCACTTCGCCATCGCGCGGGCCTTCGTCGAGATAGTTCATCGACAGGCCGGGGCGGACCTCGAAACGCTGCGGGTGGGCGGGGTAACCGGGAAGCTGGGACATCGGATCGCACCTGTAGAAAGGGCCGGTAGAACCGGCCCTTGGACACTTGGAAACATCATCGCTGTCCGTCGCGAGCGATTGGCTGGCAGGTGCGGACGGCGCGCAGCAGGTCAGCGGTGACTTTTTTACCAGACCACTTCGGCCATCGAGCAGTTCAGGCCCGAGCCGATGCCCAGAAGCGCGATGCGGTCGCCCTTCTTCAGCTTGCCCAGCTGCTTGAGCTTGCTCAGCACGATCGGCACCGAGGCCGGACCGATGTTGCCGTGCTCGCCGAAGATGGTCATGACCTTCTTCGGGTCGATGCCGAAATTCTTGATGAACGCCGCAGTGTGCGGCTGGCTGACCTGGTGGATGACGAACTGGTCCAGCTCTTCCACGGCCCAGCCCAGTGCGATCTTGGCGGCGGTGAAGGTCTTCTGGGCCAGCTTGATGCCCTCGATCAGCAGCATGCGGGTGTCGGTGACCATGCGGTCCAGGTTGCCCAGGCACAGCTGGTTCCACTCGGTGGCCGAGCGGGTCACGCCACCCTTGTAGCGCGGCGCGTCGGGCACCAGCTCCGAACGGGCCATCACCATCGCGGCTGCACCGGACCCGGTGGTCAGCGCCGCCAGCTCGTTGCGGAAGTCGTCAGCGGTGACGTCCGGCGCGGTCATCCGCTCCAGGGTCTTTTCGTACACCAGGTTGGCGGTCTCGCCATCCACCACCAGCGCATAGTCGATCTCACCGCGCTCAAGCATGCGCGCAGCGATGTCCATGCCGTTGATGAAGGCCAGGCAGGCATTGGCGACGTCGAAGGTCATGCACTCGTCGCTGACACCGAGGTTGCCGGACACGATGGAAGCCGTGGACGGCTCCAGGTAGTCACGGCTGACCGAGGTGTTGATCAACAGGCCCACCTGCGTCGCATCGATGCCTGCGTCTTCCAGCGCCTTGCGGCCAGCCATGGTGGCCGCATCGGACGCCAGGACGCCGTTGTCCCACAGGCGGCGCGCGTGGATGCCGGCGATGTCGCCGAGGACGTCGGTACGGATACCAAGGCGATCCAGCGTCGGCTGCAGGCGTTCGTTGATTTCCTTGGTCGTCAGCGTGTGCGGCGCATCAACGTGAGCCAGGCCRGCAATCGAGACATTCTTGAAGAGCATCGAGGTTAGCGCCAAGGCTCAGGCAAAGGGGGCGCTATTCTATAACCCCCCGGGCCTTCACCGCATCTTTACGAATTCAGCCTTGGCCGTATGGTGAAGGATTCAGCGCGGCGGGCACTGGAAGGCGGCGAAGCGCTGGCTGCCATCGGCAGGGGCCGCAGCGGCCTGCACGGCGTTGGCGCCGGTGGTCGGGGCCTCGTTGCGGGCCAGGGTTTCCAGCTCTTCCTGCACGCGCAGCGGGTTGCGGTTGTAGAAGCCGACCTTGCTCTTCACGGTCACCACCACTTCGCCCTTGGAGATGCAGCCGGCCGGTACCGGGCCTGCCGGCAGCACGCGGGTCGCCTTGCCGGCCGGTTCGATCGGCACCCAGGTGCAGGCGGTGACGGTGAGCAACAGGGACGACAGCAGCAGAACGCGCATGGGCAGGATCCTGGAAGGGAATGTCAGGAGTGTGCCTGAACCGTCTGAATCAGGGATAGCCGGAGAGGGCTGCGGTAGCGCCGGGCCATGCCCGGCGGTTCTTCGAAGGCGTCCAGATGCCGCGCTGCGCGCTCGCCGGGCACGGCCCGGCGCTACCACCAGAGGCCTGCCCGCCGGAGCGGGCAGGCACATCACTTACTTCTTGACCGGGTTGCCTTCGGCATCGATCACGGTCACTTCGCCCAGGTTCAAGGCGCGCACGGCCGCTTCGGTCTGCTTGAGGTCACCCACCACCACCCAGGTCAGCGCCTGCGGCTTGATCTCCGCTGCCGCCTGCTGCACCTGTGCCGGGGTCATCGCTTCGATCTCGGCCTTGCGGCGCAGCACGTAGTCGTCCGGACGCTTGAACTGCACGATCGTGCCGATGGTCGAGGCCACCGCGCTGGCGGTCTCGTAGGCGCCGGGCAGGCTCAGCGTCTGGATGTTGCGGATGCGCGCCACTTCCGCGTCGGTCGCCGGCTTGCTGCCGTTGGCGAACTCGGCGATCTCCTTGCGCATTTCCGCCATGGCCGGGCCGGTCTTGTCGATCTGCACCGGTGCCATCGCCATCCACGGGCGCTGGCCCACGGTGTTGCTGGCGCTGGTGCGGGCACCGTAGGACCAGTGCTTGTCCTCGCGCAGGTTCATGTTCAGGCGCGAAGTGAAGTCACCACCGATCACGCCGTTGGCGATGTCGAAGCGGGTCGAGCTGGCGTCGCTGGACGGCGGCACGACCTGGCCGGCGAACAGGTTGGCCTGCACCGCGCCCGGCTGGTCGATCAGGAACACGCGCGGGCTCTTCGGAAGCGCCACGGCGGTGGTGGCCTTGATCGTCGGCGCATCACCGGTGGCCTTCCAGTCGCCCAGCTGCTTGTCCAGCAGCGGCACGATCTCGGCCAGGGTGGTATCRCCCACCACGATCAGGGTGCCGTCCTGCGGGCGCAGCCAGTCGCGGTGGAAGTCAACCAGGTCCTCGCGGCCCAGGCTGCTGATCGCCGCTTCGTCACCGCTGCCGGTGAACGGGATCGCGTACGGGTGGCCCTTGCCGTACAGCAGCGGCGGCAGCACGCGCATCGCTACCGCACCCGGGTTGACCTTCTCCTGCTGGATGCCGGCGATCCAGGTCGCCTTGACCCGGTCGATCTCGCTCTGCTCGAAGCGCGGCTCGCGCAGCAGGCTGGCATACAGCGCCAGCGACGGCACCAGGTTCTCCTTCAGCGCGGACAGTTCCACATCCACCGAATCCAGGCCTGCGGACGCATCGAGATCCGCACCCAGCGCATCGGCTGCATCGGCGAAGGCCAGCGAGCCGAGCTTGCCGGCGCCTTCGGTCATCAGGCTCATGGTGAAGTTGGCGGTGCCCGGCTTGCGGCCCTGGTCGGCGGTGAAGCCACCCGGGAACTGGTAGCTGAACTGCACCACCGGAATCTCGTGGCGCTCGGCCAGCACCACCTGGGTGCCGTTCTTCAGCGTGGCGCGCTGCAGGGCCGGGAACTTCAGCTGCGGGAACTCGCGGGTCTGCGGCACGCCGGCCTTGCGGTCCACCTGCTCGGGCAGGGTGCTGTACCTGCTGTCGACCGCCGGCACGTTGAACGGCTTCGGCGCCTGCGAGGGGTCTTCCTTCAGCGCCACGCGTTCACCCGGCTCGACCACCAGGGTGTGGCTGCCCTTGTCCAGCCACTGCGCGCCCAGGCGCTTGAGGTCGGCAGCGGTGGCCTTGTCGATGTTGGCCAGCGAGGTGCGGAAGCAGCCCGGGTCGCCGGTGTAGACCGTGCACTCGGCCAGCGCRTCGGCCTTGCCRCCGAAGCCGCCGATGCGCTCGATGCCRCGGATGAACGCCGCGCGCGAGCCGGTCTTGGCGCGTGCCAGTTCTTCGGCGGTCGGGCCCTCCTTGAGCAGGCGCTCGATTTCCTCATCGATGATCTTTTCGACCTTGGCCGGATCCTGGCCCTGCTTCACCGTGGCCATCACCATGAAGTTGGAACCCAGCTGCGAGGCGTAAGCGCCGGCGCTGATGTTGTCCACCAGTTTGTCCTGGTGCTGCAGGCGCTGGCTCAGGCGCGAGGACTTGGCGCCGCCGAGCACATAGGCCAGCAGCTGCAGCTGGTCGACGTCGGTGGTGCCGACCTGCGCCACGTTCCAGGCGCGGTAGATGCGTGCCTGCGGCACCTTGTCGGTCATCACCTCGCGGGTGTCGGCCAGCCGCTTGGCCACGTCCACCTTCGGCTGCGCCATGGTCGGGCCGGCCGGGATGCTGCCGAAGTACTTGGCGGCCTTTTCCTTGGCGGTGGCCAGGTCGATGTCACCGGCCAGCACCAGTACCGCGTTGTTCGGGCCGTACCAGGTGCGGAACCAGGTCTTGACGTCGTCCAGCGAGGCGGCGTTGAGATCGTTCATCGAGCCGATCACGCTGTGGTGGGCGTTGAGATCGTTCATCGAGCCGATCACGCTGTGGTGG
>NZ_JBFTNR010000359.1:0-4274 GCF_056665995.1 Stenotrophomonas sp. 05L44_2 | reverse complement strand
GAACATGGGTATCGCGCCGTACAACATCACCAGCTCGGTGACGCTGGTGATTGCCCAGCGCCTGGCGCGCCGCCTGTGTTCGAACTGCAAGCGCCCGGCCAATCTGCCGGAGCATGCGCTGCTGGCCGAGGGCTTCACCCAGGCGCAGCTGGATGCGGGCATCGAACTGTATGAGGCGGTGGGCTGCGACGAATGCACCGAGGGCTACAAGGGCCGTACCGGCCTCTACCAGGTGATGCCGATGACCGACGAGATCGCGACCATCGTGCTGGCGGGCGGCAACGCGCTGCAGATTGCCGAGGCTGCGCAGGCGATCGGCGTGAATGACCTGCGGCAGTCGGCGTTGAAGAAGGCGGCCGCGGGCGTGACCAGCCTGGCCGAGATCAATCGCGTCACCAAGGATTGATGCCGTAGATCCACGCCATGCGTGGATGGGCGRTGCACGGGGTTGCCGGCCAGCGGCCGGCACTACCTATTCCATCCCCAGCTTCTTCAGCTTGTAGCGCAGCGCACGGAAGGTGATGCCCAGCTGCGCGGCAGTGCGGGTCTTGTTCCAGCGGTTTTCTTCCAGCGCGCGCTGGATCGCACTGCGCTCGAGCTGCTCGATATACGAGGGTAGGGCGRCACTGCCTGGATGCAGATCCACAACGGCTTCAGCGTGCGCAGCGCTGCCGGGTGAGCGAGGCGCATGCTGCGGCAGGCGCAGGTCGTCGGCGCCGATACGGTCTTCCTCGGCCAGTGCCAGCGCGCGTTCGAGGATGTTCTCCAGCTCGCGCACGTTGCCGGGGAAGCCGTACTGGGCCAACGCGTCCAGCGCCGACGGCGCCAGCAGCGGGGTGGCGCGGCCGTGGCTGCGGGCCAGCCGCGCCAGGATCGACGCGGCCAGCGCGGGCAGGTCCTGGCGACGCTCGCGCAGCGGCGGTACGCGCAGTTCGATGACGTTGATGCGGTAGTAGAGGTCGTGGCGGAAGCGCCCGTCTTCGACCAGCTCGGCCAGATCCTTGTGGGTGGCCGAGAGGATGCGCACGTCCACCGGTTCTTCGCTGGGGGCGCCCACCGCGCGCACCGATTTTTCCTGGATCGCACGCAGCAGCTTCACCTGCATCTGCAGCGGCAGCTCGGCCACTTCATCCAGGAACAGGGTGCCGCCGTGKGCGGCCTGGAACAGTCCSGGCTTGTCGGCRTGGGCRCCGSTGAAGCTGCCCTTGCGGTGGCCGAAGAACTCGCTCTCCATCAACTCGGTGGGAATGGCGCCACAGTTGACCGGCACGAACGGCCCAGCGGCGCGTGCACCCTGAGCATGGATGGTGCGTGCAACCAGTTCCTTGCCCACCCCGGATTCGCCCAGGATGTAGACCGGTGCCTGGCTGCGCGCAACCTTGCCGATGGTGGCGCGCAGCACGTCCATCGCCGGCGATTCGCCGAGCAGACGTGCGGCCTGTTCGGCGGCGGGACCGGCAACCGGGCGTTCGCTGTTGTTGAGTTCCAGCGCATGCTTGACCAGGCCGCGGAGCACGGTGATGTCCACCGGCTTGCTGACGAAATCGAAGGCACCGGCTTTCAGCGCTTCCACGGCCAGGTCCATGCTGCCGAAGGCGGTGATCATCGCCACTGGCGTGCGCGGATAGTGCTGGGCGATCTCGCTGACCAGTTCGATGCCATTGCCATCGGGCAGGCGCATGTCGGTTATGCACAGGTCATAGGGATTGCTGGCCAGCAGTTCGCGGGCTTCGGCGAGGTTGGCGGCGGTGCTGATGCGCAGGCCCATGCGGCCGAGGGTCAACACCAGCAGTTCGCGGATATCGCGTTCATCGTCGACGACGAGGGCGCTGCGGGTTTCGTTCATGGGTGGGAAAGATAGCCGAGGGTGTGGAAGGCGACAAATGTTTGACGCACCGAATCAGTGCGGAAGCAGGGTGTGCGGGCCGGGCAGTACCAGGCGGAAGCAGGAGCCGCCGGCGGGGACGGGGATGTAATCCAGCCGCGCCTGGTTGGCCCTGCACAGCTCGCGGGCGATATAAAGGCCCAGGCCGGTGCCGTGCTCGGAGGTGGTGAAGAAGGGGCGGAACAGTTGCGCGGCGACGGTCTCGGGGATGCCGGGGCCACGGTCCATCACGTCGATCACCGCACTTCGCTCGTGCTGGGCCACGCGCAGCCGCACGCGCGCGGGCTGCTCGCCGATGCGGCCGTACTTGAGGGCGTTGTGCACCAGCACGGTCAGCACCTGGTACAGGTGGCGCGGGTCGACCTGGGCCGGCACAGAGGTGTCGTTGATGATCGGTTCGATGCTGTCGGTTTCCAGCGTCTGGCCCTGCTTGTACTCCAGCACGAAGCGGCGCACGAAGGCGGCCAGGTCGACATTTTCCGGGTTGGCGCGTTCGCGCCGGGCCAGGCCCAGCACGCTTTCAACGATGCCGTTGGTGCGCTGGCACTGCTGGTGGATGATCTGCAGCAGGCGGCGGTCGCTTTCGTTGAAGCCGGTGCCTTCCTCCAGCAGCTGCACGGCGTAGTTGATGGCCGCCAGCGGGTTGCGGATCTCGTGCGCGAGGCTGGCCGAGAAGCGCCCCATCGCCGACAGGGTGAGCGATTCGGCGCGGCGCGAGACCACGCTGGAGTCGTCCAGGAACACCAGCACCAGGTCGCTGCCGGCCAGCAGGCGRGCGAAGCGTGGCTGCACTTCCGGCTGGTCGGGGTTGAGTTGCAGCGGCATTTCATCCTGTGCCCAGCCGTTGCGCCAGCGTTGCAGGCGCCGGGCAAGTTCGGGGGCGACACTGGCCAGGTCGAGGCGGCCCGAATCACTGTTGCCATCGCGGTCGCCCAGCAGGATCGAGGCAGCTTCGTTGGCCAGGGTGATGCGGTTGTCGGCATCCACCACCACCACGCCGGTGCGCATGCGGCGGATGATCAGTTCGTTGATCTGGAACAGGTTGGCCACTTCGTCGCCACGCTGGTTGGCCAGCTGCTGGTTGCGGCGKGCRCGGTTGCCGAYCTGGTAGCTGATSMAGGCCAGSGCSAGGTAGCTGGTGRYGAACATCGCCAGTTCGGCCAGSGTGCGGGTGGGATCGCCGCCTTCCAACACTTTCCACAGGTATTCGGCGGCGGTGGCGACGCTGGCGGCCAGCGCCAGCACCAGGCCCCAGCTGAGCGGCAGCAGGGTGGCGGCGGCGGCGATGTTGAACAGCAGCGACATCGAGATGCCGGCGCTGGCGCCGGGCAGGGCGTGCGCCAGCAGGCTGGCGGCGACGATGTCCAGCAGCACGCCGCCAACCACGATCGGCCGCAGCCAGCGTTCGTTGCGGCCGATCACCAGCCACAACAGGGACAGCAGCAGATAGGCGGCGCCGACCGAATAGGCCAGGCGCGGGTGATGCGCTTCGCCGACCATGGCCGACAACGGGCTGTACAGCAGGGCGGCGATGACCGAGGCGATCAGCACCCGGTACAGGGCGAAGAAATACAGCTCGCGCCGCGGTATCGATTCGATGCGGTCGATCAATGAAGCACTGGGTGACACGCCGGAACTCCCCTTCTGGCTGCCTGGAACTGGGTCATGACGGCGGTGGGCCGAACCTGCCCGACGTCCCCCGATCGTCGGATCTGCTCGCTGCCCGGTTGCCGGCACCGTGGGTCGAATTTATGGGGCCAGTATAGGGCGCCTGTACCGGGCTGGGCTGCGCAGTCGGCCCGGGCGGGCGTTTGCGGTGTGATCCAGGCCGTGCCGCAACTGCCTGAATGACCATGGAAATCTGGCCGGTTCGGGCCTTTTGTCCATACTTCTTTGCGCCCCGGCGCCGGCTCGGCCACAATAGTGGGCCCGCCGCGGTCCATGCCGGCGCCCCGCCGGGGCCCTGAGGAATTGCGTGCGGTCGTTCCTATTCCCACGGTGACGCATGAATTTCCACGAATACCAGTCAAAACAACTGCTTGCCGAGTACGGCATCCCGGTCCCGGCCGGCAAGGTCGCTGCGACCCCGGACGAAGCTGTTGCCGCTGCCAACTCCCTGGGCCAGGGCCCCTGGATGGTCAAGGCGCAGATCCACGCTGGCGGCCGCGGCAAGGCTGGCGGCGTCAAGTTCTGCAAGACCACCGACGACGTGAAGGCCGCTGCGGCCAAGATGCTCGGCACCAAGATGGCCACCTACCAGACCGCTGGCGTTGAACTGCCGGTCAACCTGGTGCTGGTGACCACCGCTGGCGAGATCGTCAAGGAACTGTACCTGTCGGTGCTGGTTGACCGTGGCACCAAGACCATCACCTACATCGCTTCTTCGGAA
>NZ_JBFTNR010000358.1:0-4282 GCF_056665995.1 Stenotrophomonas sp. 05L44_2 | reverse complement strand
ATGCAGCCCAGTGCCGCCAGCGGGCCGACAATGAAGGCCAAAGGCGTGCGGAAGGTGCGCTCGCGGTTCGGCTCACGCACGCGCAGCACCACCAGGCAGATGCCAACGGCGGTGAACGCGGCCAGGGTACCGGCATTGGCCAGTGCGGCGATCTCGTCCAGGCGTGCAACGCCGGCCAGTGCCGACACCACCAGGGCGGTGAACAGCGTGGTCGCCACCGGCGTGCCGGTACGTGCGTTGACCTTGGACAGGCCACGCGGCAGCAGTCCATCGCGGCTCATGACGAAGAAGATGCGGCTCTGGCCGTACAGGAAGGCCAGCAGCACGGTCGGCAGGGCGATGATCGCGATCACGCCGATCAGCATCGCGGCGGTGGGCTGGCCCAGCTGGCGCATGATCAATGCCAGCGGCTCGGCACTCTGGCCGAACACGGTGTAGCTCATCGCACCAATCGCAGCCAGCGCCACCAGCACGTACACGATGGTGCAGCCGACCATCGAGCCGATGATGCCGATGGACAGGTCGCGCCCGGGGTTCTTGGTTTCTTCGGCGGCGGTGGAGATCGCGTCGAAGCCGTAGAACGCGAAGAAGATGATCGCCGCCGCCGCCATCACGCCGCGCTCGACGCCATCCGGGCCCAGCGTCTTGGCGAATCCGTAAGGCATGAACGGCTGCAGGTTGTTGGCGTCGAACGCCGGCAGGGCCACCGCCACGAAGATCGCCAGCGCGATCAGCTTGAACACGACCAGGATCGCGTTGAGGGTGGCGCTTTCCTTGGTACCGGCCATCAGCATCAGGGCCACCAGCCAGGTGATGACGATGGCGGGCAGGTTGATCATGCCGCCATCGACGTGCGGGCCTGCCGCGAGCATCGCCGGCAGGCGCAGGTCCCAGCCGAACTGGGTATGCACCCATTCCAGGAAGCCGACGAAGTAACCGGACCAGCCGACCGCCACGGTACTCACCACCAGCGAGTACTCCAGGATCAGGCTCCAGCCCACCACCCAGGCAAACACTTCGCCCAGGGCACTGTAGCTGTAGGTATAGGCACTGCCGGCGGCAGGCATCATCGTGGACAGCTCTGCATAGGCCAATGCCGCGCAGGCACACACCGCGCCGGCGATGGCGAAGGAGATCAGCAAGGCCGGGCCAGCGCGGTCGGCACCCACGCCGATCAGGGTGTAGATGCCGGTGCCGACGATGGCGCCGATGCCCAGCGCGATCAGGTGCGGCCAGCTGAGGGTCGGGACCAGACGCCGGCCGGCTTCATGGACGGTGACGGAATCTAGGGACTTGCGCCGGAGCAGGGACATGCAGGCCTCGGAAGGGGTGACTGAGAACGACAAGTCCCCGAGTGTGACCGAACGCAGCGCAGCATTGCCACTGACGGGGGTCATGGCCGACACAGCGCGCGCTGGACGCTGGGCACTCTGCCGGAAACGGCACAAACGGCCTCAGCGCAGGCGCCTACCAGTGACAGCCGTCGTCCTGGAAGGCGTTGACGTCTTCGTCGAAGTCCGCGCGGCGACCGTCCCGGGCACGCACGTAGCTGAAGCTGTAGATCCGTGTGCCCTGCGTGCTCAGTGTGTAGTGACCGTTGATGCGACCGTCCACGCGCTCTTCCCAGACGGTGTCGAACTGGTAGGGGCGGTCTTCGTCCAGCACCGTGGTCTGTTCGGAGACCCGCCGCAGCGGCAGGCGCTCGCTGTGCCCGGCGTAGCGCACATCGGCGCGGCCATCGTCCAGCCAGCGCCATTCCAGGTGGATCGTGTTGTCGCGGCCATCGCTGAGGCAGCGGTGGTCCGGTGCGGCCGTGGCCGGTCCACTGGCAAGCAGCAGCACCAGGGCTGCTGCGACCGCGAGCGTTGGTGTTGCGGCCATGGCGCTTTTGTCCCACGAGGGGCGCCAGCATAGCGCGCCCCCATTGTTACCTGCCCAGCGCGCGTGGCTGCAGACGCGTACCGCCGCTCATCAGCATGCGTGGCAGCGGCATCTGCAGGAAGTCGTGCGGGAAGGCAGGCGCGACCGCGCTGATCGCATCCAGCCGTGCCAGCGCCTCAGCCGGCAGCGCCAGATCCAGCGCCGCCAGGTTGTGTTCGAACTGGTCCAGGGTGCGTGCACCGACGATCGGCATGGCCCCGGCCGCGGGTCGTTGCAGCAGCCAGGCCAGAGCGACCTGCGCAGCCGAGTGCGACAGTTCCGCCGCGACGGCAGCGACTTCCCCGGCGATGTTCAACGAACGTGGCGTCAACGCGCCATTGATGAGGGCCACGTTGCGCCGGGAACCGCCCGGCGTAGCCTCCGGCGGCTCGGCCGCGGTGAGATCAGCCGCGCTGTACTTGCCGGTCAGCACCCCGCTGCCCAGCGGCGACCACGCCACCACGCCCAACCCGAGCGCCTCGGCCATCGGCAGCAGCTCCTGTTCGACGCTGCGCTGGATCAGGCTGTATTCGATCTGCAGGGCCACCAGCGGCGCCCAACCGCGCAGGTCGGCCAGGGTCTGCATGCGGGCGATCTGCCAGGCCGGCGTGTCCGAGATGCCGGCATACAGCACCTTGCCGCTGCGCACGAGATCGTCGAAACCGCGCATCACCTCGTCCACCCCGGTGGTGTCGTCCCAGGCGTGCAGGTACAGCAGATCCAGGTAGTCGGTGCCGAGCCGGCGCAGGCTGTCCTCCACCGAGCGCATCATGCTCTTGCGGTGGTTGCCGGCGTTGTTCGGATCGCCGGGCACGGTCGCCAGGGTGTACTTGCTGGCGATCACCAGCCGTTCGCGGCGGCCCTGGGCGAATCGCCCGAGCAGCGTCTCGGCGCTGCCATTGGTGTAGTTGTTTGYGGTATCAACGAAGTTGCCACCGCGTTCGACGTAGGCATCGAAGATGCGGCGGGCCTCGGCTTCGTCCGCGCCCCACCCCCAGTCGGCACCGAAGGTCATCGTGCCCAGCGCCATCGGGCTGACACGCAGGCCGGAGCGACCGAGCAGGCGGTAGTGATCAAGTGACATGTGGCATTCCATCGGAGGAGGCGGTGTGCCGCCGGGAGGGAAAGCATCCGTCCGATGATCCTGTGGATAAACTGGACACAGCCGAACTGACAATGAAGGAACGCTTCACAATGGATCCCTCCGCACCGCTGTCGGCGGTGGTCGCGTTTGTCCACGTGGCCGACCACGCCAGCTTTACCCGCGCCGCAGATGCGCTTGGTGTCTCGACCTCGGCACTGTCACAGAGCGTGCGCGCGCTGGAAGCGCGGATGGGCGTGCGCCTGTTGCAACGGACCACGCGCCGGGTGGGGCTGACCGAGCACGGTGCACGCTTCCTGCAGCGCGTACGTGGCGGGCTGGCACAGATCGAATCGGCCTTCGAGGACCTGGACAGCGCGCGGACCGTGCCGGCCGGTCGGCTGCGCATCACCCTGCCACGCATCGTTGCCGAGCGCCGGGTCCTGCCGGCGCTGCCGTCCTTCCTGGCCCGGTATCCGCAGGTGGAGGTGGAATTGTGCGTGGAACCGGCGTTGACCGATCTGGTCGCCGAGGGTTTCGACGCAGGCATCCGCCTGGGGGAATCGTTGGCGCAGGGCATGATCGCGGTGCCGATCGGGCCGCCCGAGCGCCAGGTGGTGGTGGCCACGCCGGGCTACTTCGCGCGCCACGGTGTGCCGCAGAGCCCGCAGGAGCTGCAGGGCCACGACTGTATCGTCCATCGCCGCGCCAATGGCCGGCTGATGCCCTGGGAATTCAGCCGTGAGGGGCGTGACCTGGACGTAGCCGTCGAGGGCCGGCTGGTGTTCAACGATGCCGAACTGGCCTATGCGGCGGTGCTGGCTGGGCTGGGCATGGCGCAGGGGTTCGCCTCACTGGTCGCCGACGACCTGGCTGCCGGCCGCCTGCGCAGCGTGCTGGAGGACTGGCAGCCGCCGTTCCCCGGCTTTCATCTGTACTACCCGGCGCGCGAGCATATGGCGCCCAAGCTGCGGGTGTTCATCGACCACCTGCGCGCGGCCTGCCAGGCCGACGGGATCTCAGCCGTTCAGGCCCAGGCGGATGCCGAAGCCGACCAGGAACAGGCCGGCAACACGCCGTAGCGCATCGCTGACCCGCGGGTGCTGGATCAACCGGCGGCGGGCCAGGTTGCCGACCCAGATCAGCAGCGAGCAGTAGGCGATGCTGACCACGAAGATGATCCCGGCCAGCGCGGCGAACGTAGCGATGCCCTGGTGGGCCTTCGGGTCGATGAACAACGGCAGGAAGGCCATGTAGAACAGGATCGCTTTCGGATTGAGC
>NZ_JBFTNR010000357.1:0-4285 GCF_056665995.1 Stenotrophomonas sp. 05L44_2 | reverse complement strand
GGTTTTCGACGCCCGGCCACCCGTTGTCGGTGGCTCTACCAGAGTTGCCTGATGTTGTTTGGAATGCCAAGGGGTTGGGGCCAAAGCCGCCAAAGCCCGAGACGTATTTGGCATTGTCGCATAGCGTGTAAAGTGGCGAGAGCGTTGTGTTACGGGAAGACTGGCACTTCTGGAACGGAGTCGTCAGAACCTTCCGCCAAAGACGCAGGGTGCGGCAAATGCGACAGCATTCGACGAGCGGTTCTTCATGGCACTGGCAATAGAGCACGTGTTGCGGGCTTCACTTCCTGGCGATGTGCAAGTCACGGCTTCACCCATGCTATCYACGTTTGCTATAGGTGGAATTCCCAAGCTGTGATTGCACGCATGACTCTGACGGACCTACTGGCTTCTGCCGTCTACCTCGACTATCTATTCGCCTTGGACGCGTACCTGAAGAAGCAGCCCTTCAAGCATGAGGCACCGATCGAGCCGGCCATTGTCCGTGTACAGGAAGGGTGGATGGGGCACGCCAATATCAAGGCAGATGCACTTCTTCAGTTGATCAGTGCCGAGCGAGTTCAGGCCTTCAGCTACATAGCGCAGAAATTGGCCGTCTATTCGGAGGCGGACGGAGGGTGGCTGGAATGAAGAGCTACTTGAAAAAGACCCGGGTTCCGGGTGCCATTGCTTATGCCAGCGAAGTTGCGGAGATGTTCCGTTCCACGCGAGCCAACACTGAATAGGACAGGGTGGGCGATTCAAGATCTCGACTCAAGATCTCGACGAGGATGGCGCAAGGATCTTTGGCGCTGCTGGAAGCACGAGCTGGGTTTTGATCAGGTCGTCTCTGCCACTGAGTCACGCGATCCCTCGTCTATCGAGGTTGCAGCGCTCCCAAGCTGTTCTTCGATGCTGGCGCCTCGGGTAGCGAGAGTGGGGGATGGCCGCGGGTCCCTTCTGCTATAAGTGACGCAACCGTGGCCAGAGGGCCTTCAATTAGATTGTGGACTCATGGATTTGTACTGGCGCTTGTTCACCAATTGCACATCGCAGCAGGCGGCTCTCAAGGTCGCGGCGCGGATCTTTCAGCAAGCTGGTCTTGCAGTCGGCAATCTCCACGCAGAGCCATATCACAAGGGCGGCTTCATGGTGAGTACCTGCTCGAGTCATGCCGCTCAATCGTGGCCTGAATTTGTGGTTCTTGCCCTGACTTCGGCTCAGTCCATCGGCCGCGGATGGCTCTTGAGCGGCTCAATTGCAGAGGAGCTGGACGCTTGGTCCAGTCACTCCTCGGTTTCCGGTGTTTCGTCCATCCATATTCAGGCGGAAAGGCAGGAATGACTCATCGCTGGAGCAGATACCGAGTTCCAGCATGGAGCAGCTCCAGAGACCGAGATCGCCAGCCGGCAATCATCTTGCAGGAGCGAGGTGAGGCTTGAGCTTGTGAATCGCGCATCGCGTATCCAGCAGGGCCTGACGGAGCTCATAGTCTCGCGTCGGTGTTCCGCGATATGGAGGGCTCTTGCTCTCGCGATTGATGTCCGCTCCTGGCCGGAAGCGGATGTGAGCCTCCCTGGCAGCGCGCTTTAATGATGAGGAACGTGTCGATGGTCAGCACCCGGTGCAACATCTGCGGTCGAAAGCTTGGCGTCGCTGCCGATCTGCTCTCTGCCGACTGCGGCGGAGACTGCTGGGGCTGCGTGGGAGCGATGGAGCTTGGTTGGCCAGAATCGGCCAAGCGGGTCGCGAAGGAAATCCGAGCCGGGCTTCGGGAGCCTGATGGGGCGGCTAAGCCGCGGTCCGGCAGTTAGCGGGCCAACGTCCGCTTCTGGCCGAAAGCGGACATCGTTCGAAAGCTTGCCGCGTTGATCGTCCGCCGGCCAAAGCACGGACACTTCTATTCATCAGTTGATGATCTCCCCACTCCCCGACGCGACAAACTCCTTCAACTGCCGAACGAACTCCGCATCGTAGGTCTCCCACTCCGTAATCTTTCCAACAACCCGCAATGGCTCCGCACTCCGATACGACCGCGTCGGATTCCCGGGAAACTTCTTGTTGGTCACATTAGGATCGTCCTCGAACGGCCCGGTCGGCTCCACCACATACACACGCGGCCGCCCCTCACCCCGGGCCATCTCCGCAGCCAAACCGGCGCCCTTGGCAATCGTGGTGAAGTAGATGTGGTTCATCACCACACTGTCGCGATAGTTGGAGCGGAAGCCCGCGCTCAGCAGTTCGCCCACCGCGAGGTCAGCGCGGGTGCCGTGATAGAACGGCCCGGCAACCTGGTCGCAGTTGTCATGCGAAACGGGTGTCCATTCGGTGTCCTGTGCCATCGGCACTGCCCCTGACTGTCCTGCCGGATCGACAGGCCGGCGAGTCTAGGATGCCGGGCGGGCCTTGCGGCAAGGCCCCATCAGGGAAATAATCTGTAAGTGGGAGGCGCGGTGCGCCTCCTTTTTTTTATTCTGCCTTGCCGCGGCCTTCCAGCTCGCGCACCGCCGTTTCCAGAGCATCCAGCTTCTCGCGGGTCTTCAGCAGCACCGCGCGCTGCACTTCAAACTCTTCGCGGGTCACCAGGTCCAGCTTGGCCAGCCCTGCCTGCAGCGCGCTCTTGAAGGTGGCCTGCAGTTCCTCGCGCGATTCGCGCAGGCCCGGCGGCACCAGGTCGCTGAGGCGACGGGCCAGGTCATCGATTTGGTTCAGGTCGATCATGGGGTGCTCCGTGGGGTAGTGGGCCTGCGCATCCGGCGCGGCCACGGCGGTTCGGCGCTAAGGATACTGCTGGCCCCGGCCCGCCGGACAGGCGCTGCGGGTTTCGCACCGGCCGCGTTCAGGCGCTATCCTCCACGCCGGAATACAGGAGATAGACGATGAAGATGGTCATGGCGGTGATCAAGCCGTTCAAGCTCGACGACGTGCGCGAAGCGCTGGCCGAGCGCGGGGTTACCGGGATCACGGTGACGGAAGTGAAGGGCTTCGGTCGCCAGAAGGGCCATACCGAGCTGTACCGCGGCGCCGAGTACGTGGTCGACTTCCTGCCGAAGGTGAAGCTGGAAGTGGCGGTGACCGACGATCAGGTGGAGGTGGTGGTGGAAGCCATCGTGAAAGCGGCGGGCACCGGCAAGATCGGCGACGGCAAGGTGTTCGTGTACGACCTGGGCAGCGTGGTGCGTATTCGTACCGGTGAGCTGGACGCGGACGCGTTGTAAGCCGCYGAAGGGAYGTGACCGGCGRGGTTTTGCGTCGCCGGAAYGARGAGCGGTCGAGCAAGCTCGACCTCTACCGGTRAAGCGGGYGAAGCGGTCGAGCAAGCTCGACCCCTACCGGTGAAGCGGGGCGGTGGCTACCGGCGCTTGGCCCACTTGTAGAACCGCTTCCAGCCTTGGCGCACGGCCGCCACCCAACCGGGGTCGGCCACCAGCGCCGCCTGCGCAGGGCTCGGCGCCTGCCCGGTCACGCGCTGGCGCATCTTCAGCAGGTTCTTCATGTCGCTGCGGCTCAGCTGCCGGCTCAGCGGGTTGCGGCGCAGCCAGCGCGGTACGCGCCAGGCCGAGGTGAAATCAAGCAGCACCGGTACGCCGGCGCTGACCACCACGTTGGTGCCATGCAGGTCGTTGTGGGTGATGCCGGCGGCATGCAGGCGGCTCAGCGCGTGCTGCAGCTGCTCGAATACTTCATTGCCCACGGCCTGCGCGGTGCTCAACGTCTGGCCGGGGATGAATTCCATGCCCAGCGCCAGGCCACCGAGGGTGCCGAGCAGGGCCGGGGCGTGCTTCCAGCCGCCCAGCCGCTCCAGCATGCGCGCCTCGCGGCGCACCATCAGCCGGGCGATCGGCGACACCGGGGTGCCACGGTAGCGGGAGTAGTCCTTCACCACCGCCGGACGGCCGTCCAGGCAGGTACGGTAGACATCGGGGGCGAGGAAGCGCTCGCCGCGCTTGAGCAGCAGCGGCGCCACGGCATCATCGCCGCAGGACGGGGAGGGAGTGATGGAAGGGATCATGTGGGGTCTCGGGCGACCCGGTGGGCGGCGCTGAAGCGTCAAGCGAACCGGTACGACGGGGGGAACTGGCTAAACTTTCGTTAAGTCAATTTTAGTACCGGCAAGTTCGCTATTCCACGATTTGTCGGAGAAATGTCGGCGTCGTGGCTGGAACAGTTCGTCGCGCTTTCTCGGACAATTCTGTCTCACTTTTCGAAAAGCAATTTGATTTCAATAGCTTGCAAATGCGGCCGGCGGCGCTCGCGGCGCAGCGATGCGGCCCACGCACGCTTGGCTTGACCCCGGCGCACGGCC
>NZ_JBFTNR010000356.1:0-4289 GCF_056665995.1 Stenotrophomonas sp. 05L44_2 | reverse complement strand
GGGCGAAGGACAAGTGGACCACCACCGTGTACTTCAACTACATCGGCAAGACGCCCAACCGCATGGCATACCTGGGCAAGGGCTACGACTACGTGCATCCGTCCGGCTACGAGGCCGGCAAGTGGGGCTCGTACACCACCTACAACCTGAGCGTGAATTACCAGGCGATGGACAACCTGACGCTGTCGATGATGGTCAACAACGTGTTCAACAAGATGCCCGACGGCCAGGCCCACAGCTACGCCGGCAACATCGGCGCACCGTACAACAGCAGCATCTACAACCCCTACGGCCGTGCGGTCTACGTGCAGGCCAAGTACGAGTTCGGCGGGAAGTAAGCGCCGGGCCGGAACTGCACAAAAGGCCCCGCTTCGGCGGGGCCTTTTTCATGCCCGTCAATTGAGACGGAACATCGAAACCAGTCTCATAAATTAATTAATCAGAAAAGTCTCCGCGAAGCCAGCAAGCCATTGATCTACATACTACAAATCGTCTTCGATCAATTCTGTTCTGCAACGCAACATTTTGAAACATTCCTAGACAATCGCGTTTACGCACTGATTTCAAAGGACTTTTCTTCCGATAAGCAGCACATCCGTGTGACGGGTCCGTTTTGACAACGTGAACGTCGTGTTACGGTCCGGCTGAATGGATTGCAACTGAACACATCATGAAGATGTCAGGGAGGACATCAGCCAGACGACATCGCTCATTACGGGGATCCATCATGTCTCGCCATCGCTCCACGCCTTCGCGTCACCCCCTGACCCTTGCCCTGATCGGCACCCTGATCGCCTCCGGCGCAGCCCACGCGCAGGACACCGGCCCGACACAGCTTGACCGCGTCACCGTCACCGGCTCACTGATCCCGCAGACGCAGATCGAGAACCACACGCCGGTCCTGACCGTCACCGCCGAGGACATCCAGACCCGCGGTTTCACCAGCGTCGCCGACGTCCTGCAGCAGTCCTCGCTGTCGACCGGCGGCCTGCAGGGCGGGCAGACCTCCGCTTCGTTCACCCAGGGTGCCGAGGCCGCCGGCATGTTCGGGCTCAGCCCCGGCTACACCAAGTACCTGATCAACGGCCGCCCGATGCTCTCGTATCCGGCGCTGTACAACGGCAGCGACAGTTTCAACAACATCAGCGGCATTCCGATCGACATCGTCGAGCGCATCGAGATCCTGCCCGGCGGCCAGTCGTCGCTGTACGGTTCGGATGCGATCGCCGGCGTGGTCAACATCATCCTCAAGGAGCGCATGGATGGCGGTGTGCTCAACGTCCGTGGCGGTGCCTACTCCGAAGGCGGCGGCAACAGCGTACGCGTCAGTGCGGCGCGCGGCTTCAACGGTGTCGACGATCGATTCCATGCGCTGGTCAACGTGCAGTACGAAAAAACCAGCCCGATCTGGGGCTACCAGCGTGACCTGACCAAGGTCAACAATCCCGACGGCTACAGCCCCCAGTACGTCTCCAACGACTTCCTGGTACTGCTGCCGGCCAACAGCAACCGCTACGCGATGATGGACCCGAACCTGTGCGCCAACGTGGCGGGCCAGTTCGACGGCACCACCGTGCTCGGCAYCCGGCCRACCGGCCAGGCCTGCGGTTCGGTSTATGGCACCGGCTACAAGACCATCAAGAACGGCAAGGAAAGCGGGCAGATCTACAGCTCGATGACCTTCGATGTGAACGACAACTTCCAGTTGTTCGGCGACGCGCTCTACAGCCTGGAAGAAGTGAAGTACGCCACAGGCTCGAACTACACCTGGTGGGGCACCTCCTCCGGATGGGGCCGCTTCTACGATCAGGACAGCGGCCAGTACATGAACCTGCAGCGCGTGTTCGCGCCGGAGGACATCGGCGCCGGCGGCTATCGCGACATCATGAACACCGATCGCAACAAGGCTTACCAGGTCACGCTCGGCGGCCGCGGCACGGCAGGCAGCTGGGATTACAGTGCCAGCTTCACCCGCGGCGAATACAAGTTGACCGAGCGCAACTTCGTGCGCTGGAACGATCCGATCAACGACTACTTCGAGCAGCGTGTGCTGGGGCCGGTGCTGGGCACCACCAGCACCGGGTACAACATCTACAGCCCGGACTGGGAAGCGTTCTACTCGCCACTGCCGAGCGGTGATTTCCAGAGCTTCACCGGCTACACCTACAGCCAGAGCCGCACCTGGCAGAACCTGCTGCGTGCGCAGGTCACCAATGGTGCGCTGTTCAAGCTGCCCGGCGGCGACGCCGGCTTCGCAGTGGTGGTTGAAGGCGGCAGCGAAGGCTGGGATTACACGCCCGATACCCGCCTGGTGGATGGCAGCGTGTGGGGCACCACCGCGGTTTCCGGCGCCGGC
Source organism: Stenotrophomonas sp. 05L44_2 (assembly GCF_056665995.1). Lineage (NCBI taxonomy): Bacteria > Pseudomonadati > Pseudomonadota > Gammaproteobacteria > Lysobacterales > Lysobacteraceae > Stenotrophomonas > Stenotrophomonas sp. 05L44_2. The sequence goes on along the minus strand of NZ_JBFTNR010000356.1, from coordinate 1,933 downwards.
CATCGCAGCAGCTACGCGGTGACCAGCGAACTGCGCATGCCGTTGCTGGAATCACTGACGGTGACCGGCTCCGGCCGCTACGACGCCTTCAAGATCGGTGGCAACACCATCGACAAGGCGACCTACAGCGTCGGCCTGGAATTCCGGCCGATCGACAGCCTGCTGTTCCGTGGCAAGTACGGCACCGCGTTCCGCGCGCCCACCCTGTCCGATGCCTTCCAGGGTGTCAGCGGCTACTACGCCAACGGCTCCACCGACTACTACCGTTGCGGCCAGCTGGGCTACGACCCGGCCAACACCACCGGCTGCCCGTATGACAGCGTGTCGGTGTTCGGCACCCAATCCGGCAACCCGGACCTTGAGCCGATCACCGCCGAYGTCTGGAACGCCGGCATCGTGTGGGCGCCCATCAACAACCTGTCGGTGTCGGTGGACTACTACAACTGGAAGATCAAGAACGAGGTCAACACCCTCAGTTCCGACCAGTTGCTGCTGGCCGAGTATTACTGCCGCAACGGCCAGACCAACAACACCTCGGCCAGCTGCCAGAACGTCAGCGACTGGATCACCCGYGAYGSCKCCGGCRWRCTYGAYSAGATCTAYACGCCGAAGATGAACRTSGCCAGCCAGAACCTGCAGGCGSTSACGGCCAGCTTCAAGTACGTACAGGACATCGGCCGCTTCGGTKCGCTGCAGTTCTCCRGCAACTACACCRACATGMTCAAGCGCGAACTGCARCCGCAGCCGGGCGAYGAGTACCTGGACCTGCTGCGCGACCCGTAYGCGATGTGGRWSTACGACYMGTACGCCAAGGTGCGYGCCGACGGTKCGATCGGCTGGGCSAAGGACAAGTGGACCACCACCCTGTATGCCAACTACATCGGCAAGACGCCGAACTACATGGCCTACCTGGGCAATGGCTACGATTACGTCCACAGCTCCGGCTACAAGGCCGGCAAGTGGGGTTCGTACACCACCTACAACCTGAGCGTGAACTATCGGGCGATGGACAACCTGAGCCTGTCGCTGATGGTCAACAACGTGTTCAACAAGATGCCTGACAACCAGCGGTACAGCTTCGCCGGCACCAGCGGCCAGCCGTACAACAACTACCTGTACAACGCTTATGGCCGTGCCATCTACGTGCAGGCCAAGTACGAGTTCGGCAACAACTGATCCGTCGACGTCGTTTCCTGCAGCAAAAGACCCCGCTCCGGCGGGGTCTCTTCCATCAATGGTGCGCATGCGGATGGGCTTCACGCGGAGTTGACGAGAACCCAGGCTTCGTTCATCTTCCGGTCATGTTGCCGTGCCCCGCCACAAGGAACCGCTGATGATGCAACTCCGATATACGCCTGCCCGCCTGGGTGCCGCCGTTTCAATGCTGCTGGGCCTGTGCGTCGGCCAAGCCGCCGCCGCGCCTCTGCCCGCAGAGGATTTCGCCAAGATTCCCGCGTTGCAGTCGGTCACGATGAGTGCCGACGGCAAGCAGCTGGTCGCCATCATTGCCGCCCCCGGCAGCAACAACGCCGACACTGCGCTGGCCAACTGGAACCTGGACAACCTTACCGCCGGGCCGGTGGCCATCACCCCGTCCGGCGATCGGATGAAATTCATCGCCGCCAGCGCGCTCAAGGCCGGGCGCAACCTGGTCATCAGCCGCCAGGAGTGGACCGGCAAGCTGGGCGGCTGCGGTGAAGGCAACAGTACCGGTGCCACCAAGACCTTCCTGACCAAGGCCTACCTGACCGACGCCAGCCAGGCGAAGTTCGACGAGGCCTTTGCCAGCAACACGCGAACGCTGGGCGTCAGTGCCGATACGCTGCGCTGCCTGGAGCTGGCCGGCACCGCTTCGCTGGTGCACCTGCTGCCGCTGGACCCGGACCGGGTCATCATCAACCAGCTCAATGAAGCCACCCTGCAGGCCAACTAC